>JBAWZG010000198.1:0-8104 GCA_037143155.1 Bacteroidia bacterium | reverse complement strand
GCACTGTCCATATCGCCGCCTTTAACCAGGTTGTTTTTTAGCAGGAAATCAAGTTCATGCAAAAAAACAAATGTGCGGCAGTTTGCAATTTCATCTTTAAATTCGGAAAGCGAATTTAAGGTTGCAAATTGGTTGTTCAACACCGAAGAGTTGAACGAAATTAAAACGTTGAGATTATATTCGTTATCTGGTAAGGCAACAATTTCTGAGCCTGTTTTTGAATTCTTATAAATTATCGGTTCAGTAATAACAAAGTATTCGCGTTCGGCTTCCTGTTCAATAATTCCGGCTTCATCAATGGCCTGAACAAAGAAGCGGGCACTTCCGTCCAGAATAGGAACCTCTTCATTGTCAATTTCAATCAGGACATTGTCGAGATCCATGCCGGTTAATGCAGCCAAACTGTGTTCGATTGTGCTTAGTCGTGCACCCTGACTTTCAATTACGGTTCCTCTTGAAGTATCAACAACGCAATCTGCACTGGCATTCAAAATAGGTTTATGTTCGAGGTCGACCCGTTGGAATTTGAATCCGAAGTTAACCGGTGCCGGTTTAAAAGTCATATTAACCAAACAATTGGTATGTAGTCCTTTACCGCTGATCGAAAATTCTTTTGCTAATGTTTTTTGTTTTACTGCCATTCCTGATATGAATTATTCTTCGAGCTTTATTTTTATCTGTGCTACTTCTTTTGCCAAATCAATAACCTGCTGACGAAGTTGGGGCAGATTCCGATAAACTGCAGTAACTTTTGCAGCCCTGGCAATATCCATGGCAGGAGCAAGTAAAACGGTATTATTTGATTTTATGCTGCTTGAAACGCCGGCCATCGCACCCACATTGACATGGTCGCCAATGGTAATGTGGCCTACAACACCAACCTGACCGCCAAAACGACAATTATTCCCGATTTTAGCAGATCCGGCAATGCCTGTTAAAGCTGCCATTACAGTGTTTTCTCCGATTTCCACGTTGTGGGCAATTTGCACCAGATTGTCAATTTTAGTTCCTTTCCGGATAATGGTCGATCCCATGGTAGCACAATCGATGGTTGTGTTTGCACCAATTTCAACCAAGTCTTCGAGAATTACATTTCCGACCTGTGGAATTTTCTGATAGGTTCCGTCGTCTTTTGGGGCAAAGCCAAAACCATCTGCACCGACTACTGCACCGGCATGCAAAATACAAGCTTGACCAATGCGTGTGTCTTCATATATTTTGACTCCTGAAAACAGAATACTATCATCGCCAATGGTCGAATTGTCACCAACATAGGTGTGAGGATAGACTTTTACATAATTTCCAACCTTGACATTTTTGCCGATATAGGCAAAAGCGCCAATATATACATCTTTTCCGATGGTGGCAGATGCATCAATGAAGGAAGGATTTTCAATTCCTATTTTATTTCCTTTGGCTTGCTGAACCAATTCGAGTAGTGAGGCAAAAGCTTTATAGGCATCCGGAACCCGAATTAAGGTAGCCTTAACGGGTGCTTCAAGCTCAATGTCCTGGTTAACTATTACAATGGAGGCTTCAGTTTCGTAGACGTACTTATTATATTTCGGATTCGATAAAAAAGTTAATGTCCCAGGCCTGCCTTCTTCAATTTTGGCAACATCCGATACTGATACATTGGCATCACCCTCAACCGTACCTCCCAGAAAATCAGCTATACTTTGAGCTTTGAATTCCATATTACTTTTATAATGCGGTGCAAAAATAGATTTAAATTACTTAATGTCCAATTCTTTCGGATAACAGATAAAATATTTCCTAACAGTTTCAGAAAAAACAGAAAGGTTTATGTCTGAGGCATCTGAAATATCACTTGTTTTGTTATTCTTGAACAAAACATTAATTTTTTCGCTCGAAACTGAATTGTATGCATTGTTTGAGATGGTATCAGCAATCAGGAAATAATGTAATTGCTCGTCGCTAACGTTAAAATGGTTGCATATCTTTTCTTTTAGCAATGCAATTTTCTGGTCAGAAATTGGTTTTTTGCTGATCTTGATTTTGTAAAGTCTTCGGTTTATCATGCATTTTGAAAGGTATGACAAGATTGCATCCGGATGATTCTGCCATTCTTTTATTGAAGCAAAAATATCATTGTCATCCAGACTGGCAAACAGATCAAGTGCTGTCCGTCCTTCAATAATCCGGTTATTTATAAAGTCGTCCAAAGTAATTTGCTTGGCAAGAAATGCTTTGAGCACCGGGGTAGCAAACAGTTCAGTTCCGTTGAGCGAAAGTTCACGTGCACGCGCCAAAACATTAATTAACAGGTATTCAGCTGATATAACGGTTTTATGCAAATAGACCTGCCAGTACATTAGGCGGCGGGCGATCAGGAAATTCTCAACCGAATAGATGCCCTTGTATTCAACAACCAGTTCATCATTTTTCACATTCAACATTTTTATAATCCGCTCGGAGCCAACAATTCCTTCTGAAACACCGGAAAAGAAACTGTCACGGCTCAGGTAATCGAGGCGGTCCATATCGAGCTGACTGGAAACCAATTGGTGCAGGAAGTGTTTCGGATATTGATTGGTGAAAATGCGGATGGCAAGTTTAAGCTGACCATCAAACTGGCGGTTAAGCTCTTCCATGAGGAGCAATGAAATCCGTTCGTGCGGAACCCCTTGAACCAGTGTGCTTTCGAGCACATGCGAAAACGGGCCATGCCCGATATCATGCAAAAGAATAGCAATGGTTACCGCATCGGCTTCTTCATCAGAAATATCCTGACCTTTCAATTTCAGGATGGCAATGGCGGAACGCATCAAATGAACCGCACCCAAAGCATGCTCGAAACGGGTATGATTAGCTCCCGGAAAAACCAGACAGGAAAGGCCCAACTGCTTAATCCGGCGTAATCTTTGAAAATACGGATGTTCAATCAGATCAAATACGAGTTCAGAACGGATGTTGATAAACCCAAAAACCGGATCGTTAATAATTTTCTTCTTATTTATTTTCAATGCATTATATTTCTGTTTGTTAAGCCAAACACCACAAAAATAGGAAAGTTTTTGTTTTCAAAGCTATATCGTGATCCCGTTAACACTGAATTTACCGCGTTTTGGCAAATCCTTAATTAATTGATTTTGACAATTTAATAAAAATTACTATTTTTGTCGCGATAATTTGGGAAAACCAGAGGAAGGGGATCGAAAGTCCCCTATTTTATTACAAAAATATGATCGACAAAGCATTAATAGCAGAACTTGTAAATGAAAAATTGACCGACGACCAGTTTCTGGTTGAGGTAACTGTTTCATCAAGCAATGTTATTCATATCATGGTCGACAGTGATACTGGAATCTCGATTAACCAAATTGTTGAAATCAGCAGGTATGTCGAAGAAAAATTTGACCGCGAAGCTGAAGATTTTGAATTGTCAGTATATTCTGCCGGATTGAGTGAACCTTTCAGTTTACTTCGTCAGTATAAGAAAAATATTGGAATTGAAATTGATGTATTACTGGCCAATGGCCAGAAGTTCAATGGATTGCTGAAAAATGCCGACGATCAGGGAATTGATCTGGAGGTAAGCACCAAAGAAAAGATTGAAGGTTCGAAAAAGAAGGAACTTGTGACACGGGTTCATCATTTTGAATATTCAGAAATTAAGGAAGCAAAACAAGTATTAAAATTCTAAAAAACCGGGACGAGATGGATACTCTTAATCTTATCGACACCTTTGCTGAATTTAAGGAACTAAAAAACATCGACCGCGCAACCATGATGAGTGTGCTGGAAGATGTATTTAAAAATGTTCTTCAAAAAACATACGGCACAGATGAAAACTACGATGTGATCATTAACATCGATAAGGGTGACTTTGAGATTTGGCGCAACAGGACGGTAGTTGCTGACGAGGATTTTGAAGATCCGAATTTGCAGATTACACTGAAAGAAGCCAAAAAAATTGACGCTGATTACGAAATTGGAGAAGAAGTAACCGACGAGGTTAAACTTGCTCATTTTGGCCGCAGGGCCATTCTTAACCTTCGGCAGAATCTTGCCAGTCGCATTATGGAACTCGAAAAGGACCATATATACAACAAATACAAGGGCAAAATCGGTGACATTGTCGCCGGTGAAGTATATCAGGTGTGGAAAAAAGAAATTCTGATTCTGGACGATGAGGGAAATGAGCTGATTCTTCCAAGAACAGAGCAGATTCCTTCCGATTATTTCCGTAAAGGCGATAATCTCAGGGCTGTAGTTTATAAAGTTGAACTTCGCAACAACAACCCGCTGATCATTCTTTCACGTACCTCTTCAGTTTTCCTCGAACGTTTGTTCGAACTGGAAGTTCCTGAAATTTTTGATGGTTTGATAACCATTAAGAAAATTGTCAGGGTTCCGGGCGAACGCGCAAAAGTAGCTGTTGAGTCGTACGACGAACGGATTGACCCGGTTGGTGCCTGCGTTGGAATGAAAGGATCACGTATTCACGGCATCGTTCGTGAATTGCGTAACGAAAATATTGATGTGATTAATTTCTCTGCCAACAATCAGCTGTTTATTCAGCGTGCATTGAATCCGGCCAAGGTTTCTTCCATCAAACTGCACGAGGACACCAAACGAGCCGATGTCTACCTGAAACCCGACGAGGTTTCGATGGCTATCGGTAAAGGAGGCTTAAACATTCGTTTGGCAAGCCAGCTCACCGGCTACGAAATTGATGTTTACCGCGAAGTATTGCAGGACGATGAAGATGTGAACCTGGAAGAATTTGCTGATGAAATTGAAAGCTGGGTGATTGACCAACTCAAGTCGATAGGCTGCGATACAGCAAAAAATGTATTGAGCCTGACCAGGTCAGAACTGATCAAAAGAACCGATCTCGAAGAGGAAACCATCGACGAAGTTCTGCGAATACTTAAAACAGAATTTGAATAAGCCTGAAAGCTGTTTCAAATTATTGCATGCAAATTAGGGCATTTTAGATTTTGAATGTAAAATTACATCATCGTTAATTCCTTAAAATTTTTTTGAGGTTAATTTAACTGAGTGGGTTTATGGTTATAGGTAGTATAAAACGACTAAGCAAAGTAGCACGGGATTTTAACGTTGGTATTTCAACCATCGTCGAATTTCTGCACAAAAAAGGATTTGCTATTGATACAGATCCAAACAACAAGATTACAGATGATGCATACCATCTTCTTGAAAAAGAATACAAAGGTGATGTAAGTCTGAAAAAAGAGTCAGAATTGCTCAATCTGAAAAGTCATCGGGGGATAAAAGAATCGATCTCGCTGGATGATGTAAAAGATTCAGGACATAAGCATCATGACGACGACTATGTGAATGATGAAGTTATTATAAAAGATAATGCTTCAAAAAAGACTGAGCATATCGTTGAGCCAAAACCCATCAGGCACGAACATAGAGAAGAAATAATCACTACCAACCGGCATGAAATTGAAGCGCCGAAAGTGATTGGTAAGATTGATCTTGATAATCGGGGTCATGTAAGAAAGAAAGAAGAACCTGTAGTTCCAGTTGCTCCGGTTGAGAAACCAAAGACGGTTCATAAACCGGCAGAGGAAACAAAACCTGTTGCGGAAACACCCAAAATAGTTGAAGAACACAAGGAAAAACCAGTTGTTACAGAAGATAAGCCTGTGGCTCATCCTAAACATGCTGCTCATCCAAAACAAGTTATTGTTCCTGAACCTGAAGTTCAGGAGGAAGCTCCCCGCATTTTTACCGATGAAGACCGTTACGACGATGACGTTCTCACAACAAATGTTCCCAAAGTTGAGGAAGTAAAAGTTGTTGGTAGAATTGACCTGGACCTGCTGAATCAAAAAACAAGACCGGCAAAAAAGAGTAAAAAGCAAAAAGAAGAAGACCGGAAAGATCGCGAACGTGTTCGCCGCGACGACCAAAAACCGACTGACGGCGAAGCTGTTCAGGAGGGAAGTCCGGAACCGGAAAGAACTGGTCCAACAGTTATAAAAGCTAAAGCTGAAAGACTTTCAGGCCCAACTGTTGTCGGCCGGATTGATGTTCCATCGGATAAAAGACCAGCCGCTGGTCCAGTTGAAACAGCTCAGCAGGCAGCAAACCGGAAGAAAAAGAGAAAACGCATTTCAAAAGATATCCCTGGAAATACTCAAAGACTAAATGTTGCAGAAAAACCAGCCGTACCGGCAGGCGAACGAAAAAAACTGGTTGTAACCAAAAACATTGGCGGAGTAAAACCGGCAGGTGGCGGTGGTTCTTCCATTTTGAAGAAACGTACGCTGCTTAAAAAAGAAGTCAGCGAAGAAGATGTTCAAAAGCAAATTAAAGATACGCTGGCTCGCCTGACAACCAAAGGCACGAAATCAAAAGGATCAAAATACAGGAAAGATAAACGTCAGCTGGTTAGCGATAAGATGGCAGCCCAGGCTGAACGAGACGAAGCCAACCAGAGCATTTTGAAAGTTACCGAATTCGTTTCGGTTAACGAACTGGCAACCATGATGGATACCTCGGTGACAAGCGTAATTTCAACTTGTATGAGTCTGGGATTATTCGTCTCTATCAATCAGCGACTTGATGCTGAAACGATGGCGATTGTAGCTGATGAATTCGGGTTTAAAGTTGAATTCGTAAGTGCCGAAATTCAGGTAGCCATTGAGGAAGAGCCTGACACCCCGGAACAATTGTTGCCGAGAGCTCCGATTGTAACCGTAATGGGACACGTCGACCACGGTAAAACTTCGCTGCTTGACCATATCCGAAGCACAAACGTTATTGCCGGAGAAGCCGGAGGTATCACCCAGCACATCGGGGCGTACCACGTGAAACTAAAAAACGGTCGCGAGATCACCTTTCTGGATACACCAGGTCACGAAGCGTTTACCGCCATGCGTGCCCGTGGCGCCCAGGTTACCGATATTGCCATAATCATTGTAGCGGCAGATGACAACATCATGCCGCAGTCCATCGAAGCAATCAACCATGCTGCTGCAGCTGGTGTTCCAATTATATTTGCAATTAATAAAATCGACAAGGCCGGAGCTAATCCGGAGAAAATCAAGGAAAAGCTGGCTCAGATGAATTATCTGGTCGAAGATTGGGGTGGTAAATACCAGAGTCAGGACATTTCGGCTAAAACCGGTTTAAATGTAGACTTGCTGCTTGAAAAAATATTACTCGAAGCAGAAATGCTTGATTTGAGAGGAAATCCGGATAAACGTGCTACTGGGACTGTCATCGAGTCAACTCTCGATAAAGGTCGTGGTTATGTTGCAACGGTTCTTGTGCAGAACGGTTCATTAAGGGTTGGCGATGTCCTGTTGGCAGGTCAATATTATGGACACGTAAAAGCCATGTTTAATGAACGCAACCAAAAAGTTATTGTTGCTCTTCCTGCTGAACCGGTAATTATTCTGGGCCTTGACGGTGCGCCACAAGCGGGTGACAAATTCAATGTCATGGAGAATGAGCGTGATGCACGAAATGTTGCCAATAAACGCGAACAGCTGGCCCGTGAACAGGGTCTGCGTACCACCAAACATATTACATTGGATGAAATTGGCCGACGTATCGCCATTGGAAACTTCCAGGAATTGAACCTGATTGTGAAGGGTGACGTGGATGGATCAATCGAAGCACTTTCTGACTCACTGATTAAACTTTCGACTCAGGAAATCCAGGTGAATGTAATCCACAAAGCAGTGGGTGCCATTTCCGAATCTGATATCATGCTTGCAACGGCTTCCAATGCTATCATTGTTGGATTCCAGGTGCGGCCTTCGGTCAGCGCACGGAAGATTGCCGAAAAAGAACAAATCGACATCCGTCTGTATTCAATTATCTACGATGCCATCAACGAAATAAAGGCAGCAATGGAAGGTATGCTTTCTCCTGAAATCAGGGAAGAAATCACCGGTACGGCTGAAGTTATGGAAGCATTCGACATTACCAAGGTGGGTACCATTGCAGGTTGTATTGTCCGCGACGGAAGGATCATCCGGAAAGACAAAGTACGTGTGATCCGCGATGGAATTGTAATCTATACCGGAACCCTCGGATCGCTCAAGCGTTTCAAGGATGACGTAAAAGAAGTCAACAAAGGGTACGAATGCGG
>JBAWZG010000197.1:0-8117 GCA_037143155.1 Bacteroidia bacterium | reverse complement strand
TTCTTATTGAAAGGCAAACTGGGTTTGAAAGGACGTGGACTTTGGCTTACTGCAATAGGAATCGTGATCCCTTTGGCAATCATCTTATTTTATATCGATTGATATACAAATCATTAAACCTCATACCATGAAAAAATCATTTTTGTTGCTTTTAAGTTTCGTTTTGTTGATCTCATGTTCCAATCAATCTAAACAGAAAAAAGATGATAAATCAGCTGAGCTGGCTGTTTTGACTGTCGATGAGGTTCAGTTGAAAGGGAAAGACCTTGTTGGAAAGGAAGTTTTCGTAAAGGGCACAGTAACCCATGTTTGCAAGGAGAGCGGCGCACGATGTTTTGTAATGGGAAGTACTGAAGATGTCAGCATTCGGATTGAAGCCGGCAAAATTGGTTCATTTTCGCAGGAACAAATGGGAAGTGATATACAGGTTCGAGGTATTTTGCGTGAAGTTCAGCTTGATGAAGAAGATTTGGCTGAAATGGAAAAATCTGCAGCAGCAGGAGAATCGGCAAATATAGGGCATGCCTTGGGAAGTGATGCGCCAGCCATGCATTCGGTTGTGGGTAGCAATAAAGATAGTATCATCCAGGCTGAAAAACTCAACCAGATGAATCAGAAACTGGCTGAAAGCAAAGAAGGGTATGTTCCGGTTTACTATTTAGATGGAATTGAATTGATTACAGCTCAAAAGTAAAACTCATTTTTTAGGCTCCGGAACGAAATTCAGGGAAACTGAATTGACACAATGGCGGGTATTTTTTGTAGTCAAACCTTCGCCAACAAAAACATGCCCCAAATGTGCGCCACACTTTGCACAGGTGATTTCAGTCCTCGATCCGTCAGCATCGGTAGTTCGTTTAACGGCACCTTTAATTTCGTCGTCAAAACTGGGCCATCCGCAATGGGCATCAAATTTATCAGCCGAGCGGTAAAGCGGGGCATTGCATTTTTTGCACAAATAGGTTCCGGCTTCGTTATTCTTATAATAAATTCCGGTAAATGGCCTTTCCGTACCTTTTCCTTCAATTACTGATCTTTCAAAATCATTCAATTCGTTGAATTTCAAAGGAGTATTCATCTTTGGCGTATTTTTATTCTGAGCATTTACAAACATGGTTAACGCGATGAGTAATATTGTTCCAAGCTTTTTCATACCTAAAGTACAATTAGCACCTGCAAATTGTTTAAATCAAATAACAATTAATTAAGGCAGCCTGACTTTTCATTTTCTGTTCCGAAAGGTAAATGTTGTATCTTTCGCAAAAAAAACATGAAACGCCTTTTTAAATATTTTCTGCAGGGTTTATTACTATCAGGGCCATTGGCTATGACTTTATATGCTGTATTCCTGATGTTTGATTTCGTAGACCGCCTGGTTCGGGATCCTCTTCGGGAACATTTTAATCTCTCGATTCCGGGAATTGGCGTTGTTGTAATTTTCTTGGTACTTACAATTTTGGGGATCATCGGTCAAACCTTTATTGCAAATCCGGTTACCTCGTTTGTCCAGCGGTTATTAAAACGAATGCCATTGCTGAACGTAATTTATACTTCAATTCAGGATTTATTTACGGCATTTGTCGGGAAAGAGAAAAAATTCAATGTCCCGGTCATCGTTTGCATGAATCAGGAAAACAATTTATGGAAACTGGGATTTGTAACCGAGAAAAACCTGGAAGAGTTTGGATTGCATGATATGGTTGCGGTATATTTTCCGCATTCCTATGCATTTTCAGGCGTATTATATTTTGTTCCCGAAAAGTCAGTGAAACAGGTCAATTTAAGTCCTTCCGAAGTGATGAAGTTTGTAGTTTCAGGTGGAGTAACTAAAGTTAATTAAGCGATATGCCGACAGAGGTAATTTTAATGGGTAGTTTTTTGTTGTTGATCATTTTCGTATTAATGATTGATTTGCTGGTTGTTGGCCGTAATTCGCATGTGGTTTCAACCAGAGAGGCATTGGGATGGACCAGTATCTGGTTTTTGCTTTCCATGGGTTTTTATGTTTTTCTGATGTTTTATGGCCATCTGCTTCATGGAATTTATAATGAACAGCAACTGCGGGAAGTGGTTACCAGATACGCACCTGAACTTCATTTTCAATTGACTGATTTTGCCGGAAAACTGGGTGAATACAGGAATCACATGGCCACAAGTTATCTGGCCGGTTATTTCATCGAACAGACCCTTTCTATTGATAATGTATTTGTGATTCTGCTTATTTTACAGGGATTTTCGGTTCCGTTGAAGAACTATAAAACCGTATTATTTTGGGGCGTATTAGGCGCAATTATCCTGAGGTTCATTTTCATTTTTGCAGGTGCAGCGCTCATTCACCGTTTTGAATGGATACTCTATGTATTTGGAGCCTTTCTGGTTTTTCAGGGAGTTAGAATCCTGATTAAAAAAGATGAGAATAAACAAGACCCGCATGAATATGCTATTGTCAAATTTCTATCGAAATATCTGAACATTTTAAAGGAATATCATGGCGACCGGTTTGCCTTGAATTATCATGGAAAAGTGTCTTTCACACCGCTCATGTTGGTGCTGGTGCTGGTGGAATTTACCGATGTTATTTTTGCCCTGGATTCAATCCCGGCGGTGTTCTCAGTCTCTCTCGATCCATACGTGGTATTCTTTTCGAATATTTTTGCCATTATCGGGCTTCGTTCACTATTCTTCCTGTTGGCAAATATGGTCGATAAATTCAGGTTCCTGAATGTCGGGGTGAGCATATTGCTGATTTTCGTCGGTATGAAATTGCTTGCAAATAACTGGCTCGATGACATCGGATTTAAATCATCCTATTCGTTGTATTTCATCGCCGTTACACTAACTTTAAGTGTTATATTTTCAGCTTTGTTCCCAAAAAAGGAGACTGCCTGATCCAATTCTAAAAACTCATTTACAATACAATACCATGTCAACATTCAATTATCAAAAACCATTTCCAATAAAAAAAGATACCACGAAGTATCGCCTGTTAACCAAAAATTTTGTTTCGACTGTTGAGTTTGATGGTCGTAAAATACTTAAAATTGCTCCTGAAGGTCTTGAACTGCTTGCCAGAGAAGCTTTTGCTGATGTTTCATTTTACCTGCGGGCGGCTCATCTTGAAAAACTTGCATTAATTCTGAAAGATCCAGAAGCTACTGATAACGACCGCTTTGTTGCTCATACGATGTTACTGAATCAGGTCGTTTCAGCCGAAGGTGAGTTGCCAACCTGTCAGGATACCGGAACTGCCATTGTGATGGGTAAAAAAGGAGAAGATGTTTATACCGGTGTTAACGATGCAGAATACTTTTCGAAAGGCATTTATGATACCTATCAGGAACGTAATCTCCGCTATTCGCAGGTGGTTCCGATTACCATGTTCGATGAAAAGAATACCGGAACTAACCTTCCGGCGCAGATTGATATTTATGCTGAAAAAGGCAATGAATATGAATTTTTATTTATTACCAAAGGCGGAGGATCGGCCAACAAAACCTATCTGTACCAACAAACCAAATCACTGCTGACCGAAGAAGGTCTGACCAAATTCATCAAGGAAAAAATTGGTGATCTGGGAACTTCAGCTTGTCCGCCGTATCATTTGGCGGTTGTCGTTGGCGGAACATCAGCCGAAACTACGCTGGCTACGGTAAAAAAAGCATCCGCCGGATACCTGGATTACTTGCCAACCGAAGGAAACGAAGGTGGTCAGGCTTTTCGCGATTTGGAATGGGAACGGAAAATTGAAAAAATATGCCAGCAAAGTGCCATTGGCGCCCAGTTTGGCGGGAAATACTTTGTTCATGATGTGAAAGTAATTCGATTACCACGTCACGCAGCTTCCTGCCCGGTAGGAATTGGTGTTAGTTGCAGTGCCGACCGAAATATCAAAGCTAAAATTACTGAAGATGGAATTTTCCTTGAAGAACTTGAACGCAATCCGGCCAGATTCCTTCCGGCAGCTGCTCCTCACATGCAGCCTGCAGTTGACATTGATTTGGACCAACCAATCGAAGATGTTTTGAAAATATTGTCGAAATATCCGACAAAAACCCGGCTGAATCTTTCAGGAACTTTAATTGTAGCCAGGGATATGGCTCATGCTAAACTGAAGGAAATGCTGGATGCCGGGAAACCAATGCCTGAATATTTCAAAAAATACCCGGTTTATTATGCCGGTCCTGCCAAAACACCGGTTGGAATGCCTTCCGGAAGTTTTGGTCCCACAACAGCCGGACGAATGGATCCTTATGTCGACTTCTTCATGAGCATGGGTGGTTCAAAAATCATGGTTGCCAAGGGAAACCGCACACAACAGGTTACCGATGCCTGTAAAAAGTACGGCGGATTTTATCTCGGTTCGATTGGTGGGCCAGCTGCAATCCTGGCCAAACAAAGCATCAAATCGAGCGAAGTGATTGATTTTGAAGAACTCGGAATGGAAGCCATCCGCAAAATCAGGGTCGAAAATTTTCCGGCATTTATTATTGTCGACGACAAAGGCAACGATTTCTTTAAACAATTATAGAAAAGAGGAAAAAGTCAGTAGAAAAAGGAAGAGAATTTTTTAGATAGTAGTGAGCGGTTGACTTTAAGTTTCCCGCTCACTCTCTTTTCAGATCAATCCGCTGCTTTTTCCGGAATGAAAACATTTAGTTGTTGTTGACCTTTGTTATGTTTTTATAGGGATTGAAGTCGTAATTTTACCGACATAAATAATCTGTGAATGAAACTTGAACGATTAACTGATTTATTTGAGTATACCAGGTTACTTGGGAAAAAGACACTTGTGGCTGTGAATGCCACTGATTCCCATACCTTGGAAGCAATTGCCGATGCGGTAGCCCTTGGACTTGTTTCTGCTGTTATTACCGGAAACCGGACTGAGATTCTGAAACAATGTGCAATTTGCAAGATCGATCCTGGCTCGTTCCGGATTGAACATGCCGAAAGCGAGGAAGAGTCTGCTCAACTGGGAGTAAAGCTGTCTAAAGAAATTCCGGACAGTATTTTGATGAAAGGCCTGATCAATTCCGATAAATTTCTGCGCTCCATTCTTGATAAAGAAGTTGGTTTATTGCCTTCAGGAGGAGTCCTGAGTCATGTTTCAGTAATTGACAATCCAAATTATCACAAATTACTGATTGTTAGCGATGTGGCAATTATTCCGTATCCAACAATTCCGCAGAAAATGGCCATGACACATTATTTAAAGAAGATGGCGATGGATTTGGGGATTGCCAGTCCGAAAATTGCCTTGATTGCACCCACCGAGCAGGTTTTACCTTCTCTGGTTTCGTGTACCGATGCGGTTGAAATAATGAAAGCTGCCGAAAACGGACAATTCTTACCTGCACTTGTTTTTGGTCCAATGGCGCTCGATGTAGCTATTGATTTGGAATCGGCTCAAATCAAAAATATCAGTTCTGAAGTGGCTGGCGACGCCGATTGTTTGCTTTTCCCAAACATCGATGCCGGAAATGTTTTTTATAAAACGAATACCAAATTATGTCGTGCCGAACAGGCTGCAGTAGTTATGGGAGCTAAAGTACCTGTCATTTTATCTTCCCGGGGCGACAGCAAACAAACTAAACTGAACTCTATTGCATTGGCAGTGTTGTTAAGTCATTAATCCTTATCTATGAGTGACATCCGAATTCTGGCCATCAATCCCGGTTCAACTTCAACCAAGTTTGCCGTATATTTCGAAGGGGAATGCAAGTTGAAAAAAACCTTGCGCCATTCGATCGAGGAATTGTCACTCTATGCCAACATCATCGATCAGTTTGAATTCCGGAAAGGCCTGATTATTGATTCGCTGGTTGAGGAAGGGTTCGATGTGGATAAAATCAAATACATTATTGGCCGGGGTGGATTGACCCTTCCTTTGAAATCAGGGGTTTATCTGGTTAATAACCTGATGCTTGAACATGCCCGGTCGGGTTTTTATGGCCAACATGCCAGTAACCTGGGTCCATTGATTGCCGATTACATTGCATTGCAGATTCCTGGCGCACATGCCTATATCGCCGATCCGGTAGTGACCGATGAAATGGAAGAAATTGCACGTTTTAGCGGTCACCCGATTTTTGAAAGACGTTCAATTTTCCATGCTCTGAATCAGAAAGCAACTGCACGGCTTCATGCGGAAAAGATAGGTCGCAAATATGAAATGCTGAACCTGATCGTTGTGCATCTGGGCGGTGGAATTTCAGTCGGAGTTCACTGCCAGGGAAAAGTTGTTGATGTGAATAATGCCCTGGATGGCGAAGGTCCTTTCAGCCCCGAACGAAGCGGCACATTGCCTGCCGGGCAGCTCATTGATCTTTGTTTCAGTCGAAAATATGAAAAAGAAGAAATTCGCCGGATGGTCATCGGTGAAGGCGGTTTTGTTGCTTATTTGGGAACGAACGATGCCATGGAAGTTGAAACCCGGGCAAAAAATGGTGAAGAAAAAGCCCGAAAAGTTCAGGAAGCATTGGGATATCAGGTAGCCAAAGCCATTGGCGAATCGGCTGTTGTCCTTAACGGAAAAGTTGATGCCATTATCCTCACCGGAGGATTAGCTTATAATCAATACCTTACCCAATACATCAGTTCAAAAGTTAAGTTTATTTCAGATGTATTTGTTTATCCGGGCGAAGATGAACTGGAGGCTCTCGCCTCGAATGCCCTCCGTGTGGCACGGCATGAAATTGAACCCATGGTTTACCCCAATTAAATCAGTGAATCTTCTTTACCTGAAGGCGGTTCAGTAGTCTGTATTTCCAGAGATCTTTAGAAATGAATTAAGACGAAAAGATTTTTATCTTTAGTGTCTTAACTACCATATTCCTAAACCATGAAACGATTTGTATTTATACTCTTTCTATCTTACTTTATTTCAGGAAATACGAACGCTCAACGTGAAACTACTATTTATGACGAATCAAAGGTTCCTGAATATCAGTTGCCCGATGTATTAAGACGTTTTAACGGAAGGAAAATCAAATCAGAAAAAGTTTGGTTTAAGAAACGGCGTCCTGAGATACTGAATTTTTTCACGGATGAAGTTTATGGTAAAGTTCCTGGTGATATGAAAATATCAGAAGTTAAAATCTGGGAAACATCGGATAATGCACTGAATGGACTCGCCATCCGAAAACAAATCTCACTTTTCTTCACAAAGAATGATAAAAATCTGGAAGTAAGTATTTTAATGTATTTGCCTAAATCAGTACCGAAAGCTCCTGTTTTTCTTGCACTGAATTTTACAGGTAATCATACAGTTTGCAACGATCCTAACATCAGGCTAACCGAATCGTGGGTCGAAAATGATCCTTCAGTCGGAATCATTAATAACCGGGTAACCGAACAATCCCGGGGAATCGATTCAGACAGCTGGCCAATTGAAGAAATCATAAAAGCAGGATATGGTCTGGCAACCGTTTATTACGGGGATATTGATCCGGATAAAAATGATTTTTCGGATGGAATTGAGCCGTTTTTTTATAAGGGAAATCAGTCTAAACCCAAACAGGATGAATGGGGTTCGATTGCTTCCTGGAGCTGGGGTTTGTCACGGATAATGGATTATTTGGAGACCGATAATCTGGTTGATTCCAGAAAAGTCGCTGTTTTGGGTCATTCCAGGTTGGGAAAAACTGCTTTATGGGCAGGTGCTACAGATCAGCGTTTTGCTATGGTTATTTCCAACGAATCGGGCTGTGGTGGAGCCGCTCTCTCAAAGCGGATATTTGGCGAAACAGTTCAGTCTATTAATAATGCATTTCCTCATTGGTTTTGCGATAACTTTTTGAAATACAACAATAATGAAGAAGAACTCCCAGTTGATCAGCATATGCTTCTGGCCCTGATTGCTCCACGACCATTGTACGTCGCCAGCGCCGAAGGTGACCAGTGGGCTGATCCGAAAGGTGAATTTTTGTCGGCAAAATATGCTTCGGCTGTTTACGAATTATTCGGTTTGGAAGGACTTCCGGTAAAGGAAATGCCCGAAGTTAATCATCCGGTGATGGGAACCATAGGATATCATATCCGTTCCGGAAAGCACCACCTGACCGAATATGACTGGCAGCAATACCTTAAGTTTGCGGATAAACATTTTAAATGAAGGA
>JBAWZG010000196.1:0-8156 GCA_037143155.1 Bacteroidia bacterium | reverse complement strand
GTTCTAACCAATCAACCGGATCGGGAACACTGTTTATGACATAACAAAAACGGCAATTCCGGGTACATTTTTCACCCAAAATCATAAAACTTGCTGTTCCGGCATTCCAGCATTCGCCTTTATTCGGGCAGTTTCCACTGGTGCATATCGTATTTAAATGGTGGTCGGCAATCAGTCGTTTAACTTTGGAATAATTTTCCCCTTTGGGCAGCTGAGTTTTCATCCATCGCGGCAACCGCTCCCGTTCTATCTTGATTTCGGTCATTGTTTAATGTTGTATTCAGGAATATAAACAGAATTCAGGAGGCGAAGTTCATCCAATTCTGGATTTTCAGCTCCATTGCTGCAAAGGTAAAACATATGGCTCATAAATAAACATCCACCGAGATTTCATTCGATGGATGTTTTATGATTGGGTTTAAACGCTGACAGGACCTACGGACACTGTCAGGTTTATATAGTAAATGACCTTTCAGCGTTGATAGACCTGAAAGCGTCAGATTGATTTCATGTTTGCTCTTTTTCTTTTCTTAATAAATTAGTTGTTTTTACCGATTATGAATAAGGATTCCATCCTTTTTTTAGAGGGATGGAATCCTTTCAGAATAATACTGATCCAGCTATTTAATCACTATCAATTTCCTCGTCTGGCTATATTCTCCGGCTTTCAACTGATAAAAATAAACACCTTTCGGAAGCATTGCGGCATTGAATTGAGTTTCATACTTACCAGAAGGTCGATGTTCATCAACCAGGGTTGCCACTTCCCGACCGACCAGATCAAAAACTTTGAGCGTTGCACGCGAACTTCGAGCCAATTGCCAGCCAATGATTGTGCTTGAATTGAAAGGATTGGGATAGTTTTGATCCAGAGAATTTGACAATGAAAGAGTTTGCTCTGGTTTTATATATGTTGTAAGTAGAATTGTTGTATCCTTTACCCAATAAGGCCAGCCATCGCAATTAACAATGATTTTCAAATTAATATAATTTGGCGAGTTGGCTGCATTGTATGATACAACTAAACTTTGTGTCCTTTTGGTCTGTCCGGGCTTTATTGACTGTTCAGGTGTTTCGAGAGGAGTAATTCCTTTGACCCAGGGATCCGTACTGTTAATCTTTACAGTGATCTTGTTTAATTGTAGTGTTTTCCCCAGGCTTTTAAGGAAAGGTTGAATCGATAATTTTGATCCGGGAATTACTTCGCACGATAAACTGTCAACAATCAATGGTGCAGTCGTCAGCCGCGTTAATCGCTTGCTGGAGAATGAAGTCCCATTTGTTTGATCATGAACTTTTATGGAGGCCCTGTACATATTTTCAGGAAGGCCTTTTGTGTTCCATATCCCCTCCCATATCTTGCCATCGGCCGGATTCAATCGGTTCATTTCAAGCGAATCAACTACCTTACCATCTAAATTTTCAAAGATTAACCTTGCAGATATTGTATGTGAATTTGGATTTTCAATGATGGCGTTAAACTTAATGGTATCATGAACTGCCGACAAACCACCATTTAAGACGTTTAGATCGTGACCATATGCCAGATTATTTATCCAATCCAACGATTTTTCAACAATCGGGTCAATTCCTTTGGCAACGTCGTCTTTGTTAAACCAAACCGGATAATCTATTGGGAATTCCTTTCCATTCAGGTAGTTCCCTGGATCGTTTAAATGAAACATATCATTATAGCCGACCGATAAAGCCCATCCTGGTATTACAAGTTCACCAATAAAGCTATATGATGCAGGCGTACTCGCTCCGAAAAACCTAACCATCGGAAGGTATCTTAAGCGTTGAGCAGTTACATCCCCCGCACTTTCGCAACTAGGTCCAAGCAAAACCGCAATTGGCCTATTGTAAAAGTCAGAGTTGGTTCCCTCAATTTTATAATAATCCCAAAATGATGCAGGGCAAAGATCAATTGTGTTTGCATTACAGCGGGGCGCTTCTTCGAGGGTCTTCTGAGATTCATTAAAAAGAATTCTAAAAGCCTGATCAAATTCTGCCCAGCCTCCGTAATTCTTTCTCAAATCGATAATTAGTGCATCGGTTTTCTTCAGGGCATTTACAGCATCATAGAATTGAATATCAGCAAGGATATTCGGAGCTTCCTTGAACATGTAAACATACCCAATGTTTGAGTTATTCAATATGCCATAAGTTACCACAGTGTCTGAATATGCAGGAGCAGGATATAATAGAATATCATTATATGGAAGGGAGTTTGGAAATGAGATATTTTCGATGGCTAATTGTTCGTTATATACCATCGGAGGAATAGTAAAGTTAACCATAGGTTGTACCGAAAGATGAAGTGTATCGCCTGTTGAATACTTTAAAATATCAATGGTGTTGAACAAATGCCAGTTCATGCCAGCTCCTGAATAATAAAAGTAAGTATCGGCAGATTGACAGGCTGAATTTGCAGCGATCATAGGGATTCCCGATTCCATTAATTCTCTAATCAATTTCTTCCAGGGAACTCCTTCATATCCCAAAATGATATCTCCCGGCTCCAGATTGAGTGGGTGATTCGGTGCAACTCGCAAAACTAAAGTTGATGTATCATTTAATACCGTCGTGACTGCTCCAAAGTGTTCGACAGTGAATTTTGTTGAGGCATAAAATAATGGGACTCCCGGATTCATGGCCGTTTGTACTACTTCTTTATCATGCGCAAACGTATGTTCTTCGTCTTTTAAATCGTATGCAAAATGGCTCATTATGGATGCGAATGCTCCTTTACTGGTTGAATCATTAATTTGAATGAGGTAACGATTGTAAAGTGAATCATAGTCTATTTTTAAGTACCTAAAACCAGAGAATGTATCATGAACTTTCTTAGCATACGTATTGAAAATCAGTAATTTTTCTTCCAATGGAGCGCCCGGTCCCCAGGTAGAATCAATAATGTGTTTCCATTCTGATTTCCGTTGATAAAATGACTTGTCAGATAGTTTTCCCGATTTGAGAAAGTTGGGATCGTGACTTTTAGGAGTAAAGAAAACCGGCTGGTTAGGATTGAATTTTCGATTATTGACATCCTGAGAATGGGCTTGAAAATAAATGCTGGAGAAAACCAGCGATAAACAAATTAACAGGTAAAGTTTTTTCATTTTTTTGGGGGGGGGTATGGTTTATATTCTTGAATTGCTTTTATTGAAGCAGGATTCCATCCTTTTTTAGATGGATGGAATCCATAAAGAAATATGACCTAGAATCAATTAGTTTTTCCCTTTTTGGCCCTGATAAATCAACTGTTTCGACTGATTATTCACCTTGCAGATATAAACTCCCGTTGCAACCTTCTGCCCCGAATCGCTGGTGCCATTCCATTTCAAATCCAGCTTTTCATCCTTTCTTTTTGTGGCAAGGGTTTTAATACGCTCTCCGGTCAGGTTGTAGATGTCTACCGAGATTTCAGTCCTTTTCGGATTCTGAATTTCGATGGAAATTTCATTGGTAAACGGGTTGGGATAGCATTTCAATTGGGTTTGGTCTTTTGCAAGGTCAGCCAGAGCGGTAGGTCCACCTTCCTGGGTAACGCTGATGGTTTGGGAATCGACACCATCTGCAGAAATGGTGACAGTTGCTGTTCGTGGATTAATTGCAGGATTGGCATCGGCAGTGAATACTAATGTTTGGTCACCTGTGCTTGAACCTGGATTTACGGTCAGCCAAGATTTGTCTGAAATAACTTTCCAGCTTAAATTGGAAACAATATTCGTAGTGGTGGAGCTTCCCTGGGAATATGCAATATTTAAGGCGGTTGCAGAAAGCTCGACGATTAACACTTCAACAACATTTTTAAAACTACTCCACTGATTGTCAGTTAAATATACACCTTTTGATCCATGCGGTACATATAGTATGCAATCGTCTGTGTTTACGCCGGAAAAGACAGCTGATGAAGAATATAGATATTGAGGGAAAGTTGAATTTGTATAAATTGATTTTAAACTGTCGCAATTAGAAAAAGCCCCATCGTAAATATTAAAAACCACCGAACAAATGGTCACCGAGGTCAAGCCTGTACAACCAGAAAATGAATAACTACCAATATCATAAATTGATGGAGGTATTATTACAGAATCCAAACTTGTGCAATAGGAAAAAGTACCTGAATTAATAGCGGTTACAGATGGAGGAATGCTGATTGAAGTCAAACTTCTACAACCAGAAAATGAATAATCTCCAATAGAAGTTACAGATGACGGAATGCTGACTGAAGTTAAGCCAATACAACTTGAAAAAGCATAATCTGCAACTGAAGTTACTGTGGAAGGTAATATAATGGATTTCAAACTTTTATTTCCATAATATGAATAATAACCATACCCGAACCTAGCACTACTGAATGCGTAAATCGGAATTGCATTGGCCGGGTAATAAGTGAATGCAAAATCCCAGGAGTACCTATTTGTTCCAGAATTTCCTGAATATTCAGCAATAGTAACCCTGCTTAAATCGATTTTTGACAAATTCGGCATAGAATCACGCATGGTCCTAAAATCCCGGGCATCAATAGTTCCGGAAAGCTTTATTTCGGATATCGAACTCAGTTCCTCTTTCGAAAACAATGTATTTAAATTGCCTGCAGTTACAATTAGCGGAGTACTGGTTGCTTCCTGAGTTATAGCAATTGTTTGAGAACCATATCCAATTGCCGAAATTGTCACAGTTGCATTACGGGGGTAACGTGTTGTATTAGATTCAGCTGTGAAAGTTAGTATCTGGTTTTTAGTACCTGAACCAGGTTTTACAGAGAGCCAGGACACATTTGAGCTTGCTTTCCAACCCACATTCGACTGCATTTCAATCGTGGAAGTGCTTCCCAAAGTATCTGAAAGGCATAGAGATGATCCATAGGCAATAAATCCTTGTGTTCCCTCTATAATTGAATTAAAATCTTCCCATTGGGCTGCACCTGCATAAAGCCTACTTGTTCCAAAAGGTATATACAATATGCAGTTAGTTTTATTAACACTTTGAAAAACGTTTAGCGAAGAACTTAAATCTACCGGAAATTTTGAATGTGAATAAATGGATTTCAACTCTATGCATCCAGCAAAAGACCTTTCACCGATAGAAGTAACTCTTGATGGAATGATCATTGAAACAAGGCCACTGCAATTTATAAAGGAGCCATATCCGATAGAAGTAACCGACGAAGGTAGCAGAATAGCTTTTAAAATAATTTTTCCCAATTTTGTACCTGGATTATAAAAAGCATAATTTGGGACGTAATTTTCAGGATAAATGGCAGTATTTTTGCCTGAGGTTCCAAGCGTACCAGCATATTTAGCAATCTCAACCCCACGCAAATCGATTTCATCCAAGAATGGCATATCATCCCTCATGGTTTTAAAATCGCGAGCATCGATAGTGCCGGTAATAGTAAGGTTGGTAACTGTGTTCAATTCTTCAGAAGAAAGTACATATTTTAAATTGCCTGCAGTAACCTCTACGGTTTTCGAAACTTGTGCCTGCAACATCATGGTAATGCACAGGCTGATGAAAAGTAAAAGGATTGTTTTCATATCGTTGTTTTTTTTGGGTTTTTATTCCTTGTTTTTTTGAAGCAGAAAATAGGAAGGGTGAAAAAATCGATTTGAGAAAAATTACAAGAATCAACTGTGAGGCAGTTGCAGAAGGTAGAAGGGTAATAATTCCGTATTTCGAATACGGCAGAGCAGAGATAAAAACCAGCAGAAGTTATTAATCAGCAATGTCAGTTAAGGGAGAATTTTGGTGGCATTTTATAAGACGCTGTACATCTTATCGGAATCGGCTCAGATCATTGGAGTCACGATTTTTCACCTACTGACAGGAAGACGGTTTTGAAGATAAACACACGATCATTTACCTCAAAAACAGGATCATACCCAAATTTACGAAATATTTGAATGGAAGTTCAATTTATTTTTGAGCTACTTTATTGAGGATAATGGCCATAAAAAAAGCCTTGCCAGAATTCCTCCTGCAAGGCTTTTTTGTATAAGCTCTGCCATGGTTATTAACCGCCGACAGAGTTTTTTGATGCCCCGACAGCGGTTACAACCCTGTCGGCGGCTTAATTAAACGAAATTGATCAGTAGTTATTAAAATCCCATTTTCCGCGATATGCACGACTACGCATGTGGTTGGCATATTCGTCATGAATGAATTCTTCGGTAGCCGGATTCCATTGTAACGGACGCTGCAATTCATAGGCAATATTCACCAGATTGCAAACCGAAGCAGTCCGGTGTCCGGTTTCGACATCGGAAACTGGCCGGGTGCGTTTTTTGATGGCATCAATCCAATCCTGGTAATGGTTTTCGCTGTGATAAACCCGCTGGTCGGTCGGTTTCAGCTCGGCTTTTGCCAGGTCCTTGTTTGGAAAAGTCCGTAAAAATTCACGGCTGACTTCAATCTTTCCTTCCGTTCCGATAAACTGAACGGCATTTCCTTCGCCCCAATCTTTATGGGTGACCACAACTCCATTATCATACCGCATCGACAATCCGGTTTTTGCAGGAACCGAAGGTGGCAGAAACTGAACCGGTCCAGATTGATCCATATCCAATCCCCATTGGGCGATATCGAACATATGCGCGCCCCAGTCGGTAATCAGGCCACCACCGAAATCGCGGTAACCGCGCCACCATGCCCAGTCTTCGTCACCAATTTTTGGAGCCAGTTTAGGATTCCAACCCCGGTAAAGCGATGGTCCTACCCATTCATTCCAGTCGAGTTCTGCCGGTGCATCCAGCGAAGGTAAATCACACTGCATGACTGGTTCACCCACATTTACATTGATTGCTGTAATCTGGCCTATGTAACCGTTGCGAACAAGTTCAACTGCATGGCGGAAATCGCGCCACGAACGCTGCATGTTTCCGGTCTGAAAAACCCGATCGTATTTGCGGGTAGCATTCACCATGGCACGACCCTCGGCAATTGTCGAAGCCATTGGCTTTTCACAATAAATGTCTTTTCCGGCTTTGGCGGCATCAACTGCAACCTGGGCATGCCAGTGATCGGGAGTTGCAATAACCACTGCATCGATATCCTTCCGGCTTAATAGTTCGCGGTAATACTTGTAGCTGTCAACCGTTGCGGAGATGCTTTTTGACTTGTTTTTCGAGACAGCCGATTCCCTGAATTTTTCCAGCTTTTTGGAATCGACATCGCAACAAGCCAAAACAACTGTTTCTTTGCAGCTTCCGATTCCATCGAGCAAGGTATAGCTTTGTTTACCTACGCCGATAAATCCCAGGTTAATGCGGTCGTTGGCGGCCACAAACCCGGTTCCACCCAGAACATGGCGGGGAATAATTGTAATTGCTGCGGCAGCGACGGCCGAACTACCGATAAAATTTCGCCGGTTGATATTAGTACTCATAAAATCAGATTTAATTGGTTTATAAAAGCGTTTAGATTATGATCTAAATATAAATGAAAAATTACTGAAATGATATCCGTAAAAGATACTTATTTTGTATCATCAACAATTCAATCTATAATCATGGGAAAGACATACAATTGGGCCATTCTGGGATGTGGTAAAATAGCACGGAAATTCGCCGGTGACCTCAAGCTTTTACCAAACGTCCGACTTTATGCAGCAGCATCGAGATCACTTGAAAATGCACAGGAATTTGCCAATGAATTTGGCTTCGAAAAAGCATATGGCAGCTACGAAGAAATGGTCAGTGATCCGGAGGTGGATGTGGTTTACATTGCCTCACCGCATTCGCACCATTGCGAACACACCCTTTTATGTCTGAACCATCAAAAAGCTGTTTTGTGCGAAAAGGCATTTGCGATGAATTCAAGGGAAGTCTCGCTCATGATTGAATCTTCCCGTAAGAACAAAACTTTTCTGATGGAAGCATTTTGGACCATGTTTCAGCCCAGCTTTCAGAAGGCCATGGAAATCATCCGTTCAGGAGAATTAGGCGCTTTGAAAATGATTCATTCAGACTTTGCCTTCAACGCCGAATACAATCCGGAAAAACGGCTGTACAATGTGTCCCTGGGTGGCGGTTCTTTACTTGATATTGGAATATATCCGATTTTTATGTCGCTCATGGCCTTGGGGAAACCTTCCGAAATGAAGACCCTGGCTTCGATTTGCCCAACCGGCGCGGAAGAATCAATCATGA
>JBAWZG010000195.1:0-8203 GCA_037143155.1 Bacteroidia bacterium | reverse complement strand
TGTGGACAAATTCATTGAAATTCAAACCTAAAATATATGCTTTTTGGGCTGAGAGGCCAATGCAATTCATCCGAGAGCTTCGACGTGGCTCTGCACAACGGTATCCCGAGCTTCAGGACAAGAGGATCGTTTGTGTGTTGTAGCGATAAATTTATTTAATCCACTTTGGGCTTTCTTCATTTGACGATTCCAGGTCTATCGACGCTGAAAGGTCTGTCATTGCGCATAAACCTGACAGAGTCCGAAGTTCCTGTCAGGTTTATATACAGGATTACAATCCTACTCCAGGTAAACATAACCAATCGCCCTTTTCTATCTCCTGATATGCTTTTTTATTAATTCAATGAAGGCGGGTTTTCTAATTGGTTTCATTATATAGTCATTAATTCCGGCAGCCAGTGCTTTTTCCTTGTTTCTGGCAAAGAAAAAGGCTGTTTGAGCAATGATGATTACTGTTTTATTAAACTCACGTATCCGACGGCTTGCTTCATATCCGTCGAGCAAAGGCATTTCAATATCCATCAACACCAGGTCGATATCCCGATTTTCGTGGCAAATCCTTATCGCTTCATCACCGTTCTTTGCGAAGTAAACCTTTTTGCTAAATTCACCTACGTACAATGAAAACAGCTTCATAGATATTTCGTCATCTTCAGCGATCAGAATGTTGAGATTTCCTATTTTATCTTCATGTATTACTTCAGAAACAGTCTTTTTTGTTGCAACTGCCTTTCCCTCCTTCACGTTAGCAGGAATGTAAAAACTAAATACAGTTCCTTTATTTGGTTCCGACTCAACGGTTATTTTTCCACCCAGTTTTTCGACAAACTCTTTACAAAGCAGCAATCCCAGGCCGGTACTTTTTTCATTATTGGTACCGGGACGTTTAATATCCGCATCGATATGGAAAAGATTACTCAGTATTTCTCTGGTCATACCGATTCCATTATCTTTCACCGATATCATCACCATATGATTCGCTGATGATTCAGCTGAAATATTTACCTTTCCACCATTTGGAGTAAATTTCACAGCATTCGAAATCAGGTTTCGGATGACTGACTGAAGCATGTTTTTATCAGCTATTACGAATTGTTCACCGTCAATTTGGGCCAAAAGTTCAATTCGTTTTACCTTGGCTGACTCTTCCAAAGTACTTATACATTCAGCAATTGCTTGCGTTAACTCAAGTTTTTGCGGTTTGAACTCAGTCAGTCCCTGTACCATTTGTGCCCATTCGAGCAGGTTCTCAAGCAAGGTAAACGTATTCCGTGCCGAATGGCTCAGGCCTTCAATCATTTTTTTTCTTTCGCTTTCCGGAAAATTGTAGGATTCATCAGTCAGCATTTCGGTCATTCCCATAAAGTTTCCCAGAGGGCCTCGCAAATCGTGGGCGATAATGGAGAAAAATTTATCCTTTTCTGAATTAATTTTTTGAAGTTCTTCATTTATCTGCAGGATTTCATTGTCTGCCAGTTTGCGGTCAGTGATATTGCGGCTGGCAGCATACTGGTACTGGCTGCCATCAAGTAGAATACCGGAAGCATTGATTTCCACATCAACAGAAGATCCATCCTTACAACGCTGACGAGTTTCAAAAACAGCAGGGTGAATCATGAGATCGTTCACTCTTTTAATTAGTTCCTCACCTTTCCATTGCTCATCCCAATCAGCTACATTGAGGTTCAATATCTCTTCATGGGTATAACCCAGCATGTTACAGAAGGCTTCGTTGCATTCAATTACATTCCCATTTTTGTCTAAAATGTGAATTCCATCAGTTGATGTTTGCACCATTGTCTGATAACGGGTAGCCATTGTGGCGTTATCAGCTTCAAGATTCTTACGGTCTGTTATGTCCTGCCCCTGAGCGATCGTAGCAATCTGCGTCAGTCCATCCGGAGTGTAAAGTGTTGATGAATACCACAACACCGTTCGCACCGAACCGTCAAGATGCAAAATCTCCAACTCGATTGCATCCCACCGTTCGCCATTTAGGGTTTTTAGTATGTTGACCATCGAGTCAACCACCAATGCCGGCGGGAATAAAGTCGCCAGGTGTTTACCAAGAACTTCTGCCTCGCTGCGGCCGGTAAGGAATTCAAAAGCCGGATTAAAGCGAGTAATGCAAAATTTGGTATCCAGGATGATGATTGGGCCATTGGCATGGCTGAGCATATTTTCGAGGTATGAATTGGCAAGGATTAATTCAGCCTGAACGACAATCTCTTTATTGGCAATGACCAATTCCTCTGCCAGTTTTGATTTCTCCTCGTTTTGAAAAGCAAGTTCTGTATTGGAAATCATTAGTTCGGCTGTTATCCTTTCTGTTTCATCAAGCTTCATTTCGAGCTCAATTTTATGAACATCGAGTTCATGAACAAGTTTCAGTAAATCACTTTCAGAAAAGCTGGTGAATGGAAATAATGCCTGACTTTCACCTGGATTTTTAAGCAACATTTCTTCCGCATAGCTGCGAAGCAGGCTGGGATTTGTTGATCTCTTTTCTTTGCTCATGTTTCAGAATTCAATGTTGTGTATCGAAATCAATCCGGAGAATTCGGATTACATAACTACTTTATCATGAAGGTTGTAAGAATCAATCTCCAATGTATTCCGGGTTTGATTCGGTTTATAGCTTGTCAATGCATCGGGAATAAAAGTTAATGCCACAATGCGTTTGCTTGGAAATTCAGGTGGTTTTAGTATAGTAAAAATGTGGTTTTTGCATATTTTCAGAGCGCCAGAGTCAATGCGGCCATCACGGGGGGGGGGGCATTGCTTTGCTGTTCGCATGCAAGCTTGGATTTTATATTCGATCATTTGAATGCCTTGAATTATTGAATTTCTACCTCTACCTGTTCAACCTGTCAATAACTGTTTTGTTTAGCATCAAAGATATTTATTCAAACGAATTTATGTTCAAATTACCGATTTATATTTTATCTATAGCTAATTAAGTAATAGAAAATGCAAAATGTCGTATTTCTATTCTTAAAATCTGATGCTTTAAAATCATTTCTGCCACCAAATCTCCAAGTCGCCAAAGTTCACCAAAATGATTGGATTTGACCGGTGCCTTTGGTGTATCTTGGTGTTTTGGAGATTTAGTGGCCTATTTTGTTTTGCTACTTTTTGGAAACCCTCAATTTTTAAAATACGACATCAATTTATTCTTATTACTTTTTGCAATTTACAATCATTTTACTGTCCGTTAAGTATATGACTGAAAATAGGAAATGAATCGAATTTCACTATATTTAAACTCAACAAAGAAGGTGTATTTCTCATGTTGAGATTTTATTCTTCTGGCTTTCATGATATGAAAAGCTTATGAAACAAGACAAAGACAACGGACTAAGGCTAAAAGACGGATCAAAAATCGGGGTAATTGGGGGTGGACCTGCCGGCAGTTTCTTTACGTTTTTTGCCTTCAATCTGGCTGAAAAGCTGGGAATTAGCATCGAAATTGATCTGTACGAAATAAAGGAATTTACAAAGACCGGGCCTGCCGGATGTAATCATTGCGGAGGAATTGTTTCCGAATCGCTGGTTCAAATGTTGGCCGAAGATGGAATTATTCTCCCTCCGCAAGTCGTTCGTCGTGGAATTGTTTCCTATACGCTCCATGTTGAACAGGGAACTGCGGTTATCGATACTATTTTACACGAACATCCCATCGCTTCAATCTTTCGCGGTTCCGGACCGCTTGGCTCCACTCAGACCACGCTGCAGAGTTTCGATGGCTACTTGCTTGGGCTTTGCGAAAAAAAAGGCGCCAAAATTTTTCGTGGAAAAGTGACTGATGTGATCAATGAACCGGATGGCATTTCCTTGATTACCGGAAATTCCAACCGGAAATATGATCTGGTGGTAGGTGCTGTCGGGCTCAATCCAAAAGCCTTGCGCCTGTTTCAGAAAATCATACCCACTTTTACGCCTCCCAAAACAGCCAATACCTATATCTGCGAATACTATTTAGGTTCGGAAACCATTACGAAACATTTTGGGAATTCGATGCACGTGTTCCTGATCAACCTGCCGGGAATCAAATTCGCTGCATTAATCCCGAAAGGAGTTTATGTAACTCTGGTGCTTCTTGGAACGGAGATAAACAAAGGGATCGTCAACCTCTTTTTAAATTCAGAGATCGTCCTGAAATGTTTTCCGGAGGGTACCGTTTTGAAAGATATGACTCCCTGCCAGTGTTTCCCTTCCATCAACATTGGCCATGCAACGAATCCGTATTCCGACCGTGTCGTTCTGATTGGCGATTCGGCATCGTCAAAACTGTATAAAAACGGCATTGGAGCAGCCTATCTGACCGGAAAAGCTGCGGCAAATACCTCATTTCAGTTTGGAATTTCAAAAGCTGATTTCAAAAAATCATACCAGCCGGTTTGTTCAGCACTCGACCGGGACAATTCGGTAGGGAAATTGATTTTCTCGGTTTCAACAATTATTCAAAAGTCGCTGTTCCTGAAAAGAATACTGTTCCAGATGGTTGTAAATGAACAGGTAAAAGAAAGAGGTAAAAGAGAAATGAGTTCCTTGTTGTGGGATACATTTACCGGCAGTGCGCCATACAGGAGCATTATGAAACGGACCTTGCATCCACTCTTACTGGCGACATTTTTCTGGAATATCATCTCCGGACTTTTCAAAGCCACTTTCCGCCTGAACAAAATAGGCAGGTAAGATTTTAATAGGAAATAGATTCATCGCAACTAACCAGCCTTCGGAAATTTGTCAAGAGTTCATCTAAATGCCACAAATTCACAGATTTAATAAAGATGTTTCAATTTTTTTAAGTGCCTTGAATTCATGGAATTCTAATAATGATATTTCGCTACTTCGTAGCTTCAGTTGTTCCTTCGTAACTTTCTGACTACAAATATGTCGCTGCTCCGCAGCTTTCCAAAAAGCGACAGAGTCCCTGCCAGCAGCAGCCTGAGCGAAATAGTTGTAGAAAATCTCATTGAACACAGAAATCAAGCTCTGGCGCAGTGAAAAACATGTAAGTATTGCCATTGTTGGGATACCTGGCAGCTTCAAAATATTTTGCCGGTCATAAATGAAAATTTAAAAATTAATAATCTGTGAATCTGTGGCTTAAATAGGGTGAGTTGTTTCATTTAATCAATTCCTGCTTCCATTTTCTCAATACGCCATTCACTGAGTTGTTTGATTCGGTTCAGGACATTCGCAGTAACCCGGTTATGGATACCTTCCCAAATACGGTTCACAATACTTCTGTTCGATCTTGACTCCTTCCCGTAAAAATTAAAACCAACTGAAAAGAATAATTGTGACTGTTCGGTTTCGCCCATATCGGCAATGGAAGAGCGCACATACATCAAAAATATTCCAATTGGATAACCGCCACTGCACCTGTAGAGCAGGTAGCGGGCATTATCAAAATCAAAGGCATCAGGGAATCGTTTTATCCGGATGGAATTCAGGTGAAATAAAGGGATGAAGCTGATTCCAAAGAAATTTTTCTTAAATCCAAAAGGGTACTTCTTCCAGCCAAAGGGTAAAATCCTGATTTTTTCAATACTTTCACCAATGCGTTCAACTTTGGCGATGTGGTTTGGCCAGCAAGTCGAATCGCCGTTCCAGTTCAGAAGTTCATTAAAAACATAGCTCACCGGGGCTTCAATCCCGATTTGATTGACGTTCAGAATGGAATAACGATCAACTCCTTTGCCCACCCGTTGCAGGATTCGCTGGTTGTATTCCTCTCTTTTCTCCGTAGAAGTAAACTTGATCAGTGTCTTGATTTTTGGCTTATTCCACAGAAAATTACCGAAATCAGAAAACAGCCCGTTGCTTCTCGAAGGTGGTGCCAGTTTCTGTTTCGTTGTTGCCTCTCCGTCTGTCATGAATAGAAGTCCGTATTAGATATTCGCAATATGGTTATACAAAAATATCAACTTTAACTTAATACTTCAGCTAATCTGTTCATTTGTTTGACAATTCGGTATTTTGAAATTAGTTTTGCATCTTTCTTAATGAAGCTCCTGAATCGCAAAGAACCGAATGCCCCTGAGATTGTTGGTTATAGGTAGAATAATGAAGCACCTTCGGTGCGAAATATGGGTAGCCCCGGCTTTTTAGCCGGGGATCAGAAAAGAAAGCACTATAGCGCCGGCAGATAATTCTGTTCCATATAAAATTATTTTCCCGGCGCAACGGATCAAATTTATATTCAAATAGAAGATACTGTTTAAATTTGAATTATTTAAAATGTCTTAAAGTTCAACCCTTTCATGGTTTTGAAGAGCCAAAAGTCCGAAGGACTTTAATTTGAATAACCTCCGGTGAAACCGGAGGCCAATGAACAAATTAGTTTGAGAACCCCAAAGCGGGTTCAATATGAATTTAAACAGTTAAAGGATTTCACAGGTGATTTTAACACGATGACTACAAAAAAAGATATACAAAAGGAACTCGAATCGCGGGTTTTGGTGCTCGACGGTGCCATGGGAACCATGATTCAGAAACACCGCCTTTCGGAAGAAGATTTCCGGGGAACTATTTTTACTGATTTCCAGCACGATCTGAAAGGTAACAACGATTTATTGTCGATTACCAAACCTGAATTAATCCGGAGCATCCATGCTGAATTTTTGGAAGCCGGTGCCGACATCATCGAAACCAATACCTTCAATTCAACCAGTATTTCGCAGGCCGATTACCATCTCGAAGAATGGGTGTATCAGCTCAACCTGCAGGCTGCGCAACTGGCCGTGAAAATTGCTGAAGAATTTACAGCGAAAAATCCGGAGAAACCGCGCTATGTTGCCGGAGCCATTGGCCCGATGAATAAAACACTGTCGCTTTCGCCCGACGTGAACGATCCCGGTTTTCGCTCCGTAACTTTTGACGAGGTAAAATCCTCTTACCGTGAACAGCTAAAAGGCCTGCTTGATGGCGGTGTGGATTTGCTCTTGGTAGAAACGATTTTCGATACGCTGAATGCCAAAGCTGCACTGTTTGCTGTAGAAGACGAGTTGGAAGAACGCGGAATCCGGCTTCCGGTCATGGTTTCAGGAACCATAACTGATGCCAGCGGACGAACCCTTTCGGGCCAAACCGTGGAGGCTTTTCTGACTTCGGTTTCGCATATCGATTTGCTTTCAATCGGTCTGAACTGCTCGCTCGGAGCTCAGGATATGCGTCCGTATCTGGAAGAACTTTCGAAGAAATCGTCCTATTTTATCAGCGCTTATCCAAACGCCGGCTTGCCCAACCAGTTTGGCGAATACGACGAAACTCCTGTAGAAATGGCGCATCAGGTAGGCGATTTTCTCGACAATAAATTTGTGAATATCATTGGCGGTTGCTGCGGAACAACGCCCGATCACATTCGTGAACTGGCTAAAGTTGCGGCTAAATCGAAACCTCATCACCGAAATAAAAAAGACAAACTTACCAAGCTCAGCGGACTGGAGCCAGTAACACTGACTCATGAGTCAGTGTTTATGAACATCGGCGAACGCTGTAATGTGTCCGGTTCGCGTAAATTCGCCCGGCTAATCCGCGAAGGAAAATACGAGGAAGCCATTGCCATTGCCCGTAATCAAGTGGACGAAGGGGCACAGGTCATCGACATCAATATGGACGATGCCATGCTCGACGCCAAAAAGGAAATGGTCACGTTTCTAAATTTACTGATGGCCGAACCCGACATTGCGCGCGTTCCGATGATGATTGACTCGTCGAAATGGGAAGTGATTGAAGCCGGACTGAAGTGCGTTCAGGGCAAAGCGATTGTGAATTCAATCAGCATGAAGGAAGGAGAAGCTGTGTTCCGCCAACAAGCGCAACTTCTGAAACGGTATGGTGCGGCTGTTGTAGTGATGGCTTTCGACGAAAAAGGCCAAGCCGACTCATTCGAACGACGCATTGAAATTTGCCAGCGTGCTTACAACATTCTGGTCAACGAAATTAAGTTTCCGCCTCAGGATATCATTTTCGATTCGAATATTCTGATCATCGGAACCGGAATGGAGGAACACTTAAATTATGCGGTTGACTTTATCAATGCCGTAAGCTGGATCAGGAAAAACCTGAAACATGCCAAAACCAGCGGCGGGGTCAGCAATGTGTCGTTCAGTTTCCGCGGAAACGACCAGGTGCGCGAGGCCATTCATTCGGTTTTCCTGTTTCATGCCATCAAAGCCGGACTCGACATGGG
>JBAWZG010000194.1:0-8213 GCA_037143155.1 Bacteroidia bacterium | reverse complement strand
CACAAAAGCATCAATTCTTACAGCGGTTTTTGATCAAAAAAATAGGCCGTTTCAAAACGAATTTGAAACGGCCTCACTTATTATAAATGTCTTTTATATTTTAAACTAAGCTAGTTTAACGTTTACGGCATTTAATCCTTTTTTCCCGTCTTGCAGGTCAAAAGTTACTTCGTCATTTTCTCTGACTTGATCATTTAATCCAGATACATGTACAAAGTATTCTTTATCCGATGCATCGTCTTTAATAAATCCAAATCCTTTGGATTCGTTAAAAAATTTCACTGTTCCTTTACTCATTATAATTAAAATTAATTTCGCGTAAAGATACTACAATAATCCAGATAATGCATTTATTTTCAATAAATTAATTTATTCCTTTAAATTGGGGATGAATGTCAATAGATCAGATGATAGGATTGATTAAGAATTCAGACGTAAAAACCCCCTTCCGGAGAACCGAAAGAGGGTTTTGATATTTGTATATTTGAAGGGTATATGCGGTCGATTACATCATTCCGCCCATGCCGCCACCCATTCCACCGCCCATTGGTGGCATAGCTGGTTTGTCTTCTTTTTCGTCAACTAAAACGCATTCGGTAGTCAGGAACATGCCGGCAATTGAAGCTGCATTTTCCAACGCGATGCGGGTTACTTTAGCAGGATCGATAACTCCGGCTTCGTAAAGATTTTCGTAAACATCGGTGCGTGCATTGTAGCCAAAGTCGCCTTTGCCTTCAAGTACTTTCTGAACAACAACAGCGCCTTCTTTTCCGGCGTTGAAAGCAATCTGGCGTAATGGTTCCTGAATGGCACGTTTTACGATTTCGATACCAGTAGTTTCGTCATCGTTTTCGCCTGTCAAACCTTCCAAAACAGCAATACTGCGGATGTAAGCAACACCACCACCGGGAACGATTCCTTCTTCAACAGCAGCGCGGGTTGCATGCAAAGCATCGTCAACACGGTCTTTTTTCTCTTTCATTTCAACTTCCGACGATGCACCAACATAAAGTACAGCAACGCCACCAGCTAATTTAGCCAAACGTTCCTGAAGTTTTTCCTTGTCGTAATCAGAAGTCGTAGTTTCGATCTGTTTTTTGATCTGGTTCACACGTGTTTTGATGGCATCAGCATCACCAGCACCAGCAACAACGGTAGTTTTTTCTTTGTCTATGGTTATTTTTTCAGCCTGACCAAGCATATCTAAAGTGGCATCTTCCAGTTTCATACCTTTTTCTTCGGTAATTACCACACCACCAGTCAATACAGCAAGATCTTCAAGCATTTCTTTTCTGCGGTCACCAAATCCAGGAGCTTTCACTGCGCAAACTTTCAGTGAACCACGTAAACGGTTTACAACCAAAGTAGCCAATGCTTCGCCATCAACATCTTCAGCGATGATCAATAATGGGCGACCAGTTTGAGCAGATTGTTCCAGGATAGGAAGCAAATCTTTCATGGTGCTAACTTTTTTGTCGTGGATCAGCACGAATGGGCGATCCAAATCAGCAGCCATTTTTTCACCATCGGTGATAAAATATGGAGAAATATAACCACGGTCGAACTGCATACCTTCAACAACGTCAACATAAGTTTCGGTTCCTTTTGCAGCTTCAACAGTAATTACACCTTCTTTATTCACTTTTTCCATTGCTTCAGCAATCAATGCTCCAATAGCACTGTCGTTGTTGGCAGCAATTTTGGCAACCTGTTCGATCTTGCTGAAGTCAGCTCCAACATTTTCAGACTGATCTTTAATGCTTTCAACTACCTTCAGAACTGCTTTGTCGATACCGCGTTTCAGATCCATTGGATTTGCACCTGCAGCAACGTTTTTCAAACCTACTGAAATCAGTGATTGTGCAAGTACTGTAGCAGTAGTTGTTCCGTCACCTGCGTCATCACCGGTTTTGCTGGCTACTTCTTTAACCATCTGTGCGCCGATGTTTTCGTATGCATTCGAAAATTCGATTTCTTTTGCAACGGTCACACCATCCTTGGTGATTTGCGGTGCACCAAATTTCTTTTCAATCACCACGTTACGGCCTTTTGGACCGAGGGTTACTTTTACTGCATCGGCCAATTTATCGACTCCTCTTTTCAGGAGGTCGCGGGCTTCGATATTGAATTTAATTTCTTTTGCCATTTTAATTCTTTTTAATCTGTTAGTAATCTGTAATTAAGCAATAAACAAAACATCGGTTTGAGACATCAACAGGTAATCAGTTCCGTCGATGTTGAGTTCAGTACCGGAATATTTTCCGTAGAATACTGTATCACCAACCTTGATTTCCATCGGTTCATCTTTTTTAGGTGAACCAACCAGAATTACCTGGCCTACCTGTGGTTTTTCTTTTGCTGAATCTGGAATAATGATTCCACTCGCTGTTTTCTTTTCTGCTTCCTTAGGCTGTACAAGTACTTTGCCAGCAAGGATTTTTCCTTTTAAATCTGCCATTGTTGAAATTTTTATTTGTTAGACATGTATTTTTATTTTTTGCCATCCTGTTTTAGCAGATACTATGCCAAAGAAGATAGGACGGATAATGCGTATGGAAATTGGACATTTTTACATTGATATCGGGTAGGAATATGTACATATGAACATAACTTGCAGATATTTAATGACTTAATCGATTTGTGTCATTTGTCACCTGGGGTGTCAGACTGTCAGATTTTTTAGATTCAATTTTAGTAGCAAGCATTCTCCTTCATTTGATAAAAGAAGTTAGGCCATCACTTCATTTCAGCTTCTGACTTGAAAACAGGTTTTTTGTGGATTAAAATAATCTCCTGAACCCAATGACATCCTTTACTTCGTTGAGTGTTTTCTGTGCTGATTCGCGGGCACGTTCGGCTCCCGTTCGGGCCACTTTACCCAAATAGGCTTCGTCTTTCAGGATTTCCAGAATACGTTCCCGGATGGGTGCTGTGAACGCCACAATATCCTCGGCCAGTTGCTTTTTCAGGTCGCCGTAGCGGATGCTGCAATCGTTGTAAGTTGCGTCGAAATGGCTAACCACATCCGGAGTTGAAACGATTTTCAGTAAAGTAAACAGGTTCTCCACTGCTTCGGCTTTTTTGCTGTTGGGTTCGGTTGGACCAGCATCAGTAACCGCACGCATCACTTTTTTACGGATGTCTTTCGGATCTTCAACCAGGAAAATACCGTTTCCTTCCGATTTGCCCATCTTACCGCTGCCATCGAGTCCGGGAACTTTAATCATGTCGCCACCATCGAAGGTAAAAGGTTGAGGAAGCGGGAATAATTCGCAGTTGTACATGCGGTTGAAACGTCCGGCGAACTTGCGGGCCATCTCGAGGTTTTGCTCCTGATCTTTACCAACCGGAACAAATTTGGCTTTATGAATGATGATGTCGGCTGCCATTAAAACCGGATAGGTCAGCAAGCCGGCATTCACATTTTCAGGTTGTTGGCGTGCTTTATCCTTGAACGAAGTGGTACGTTCCAACTCGCCCAAATAGGCATTCATGTTCAGGAAAGCATACAATTCAGAAACTTCCGGAACATCGCTTTGGATGAAAATAGTAGCTTTCTCCGGATCAATTCCACAAGCCAGATACTCTGCAAGCACTTGTTTAACCCCGTTCTGAAGGTTTTCCGGAGTCGGGTGCGTGGTGAGCGAATGAATATCGGCAATGAAAAAATAACAGTTGTAATCTTCCTGCATTTTCAAAAAGCTGCGCACTGCACCGAAATAATTTCCGAGGTGCAAATTTCCGGTTGGCCGGATTCCACTGACAACGATCTGTTTGGTCATGATTTTCAATTCAGTTCAAAGGGCAGCAAAAATACATCAAGTATTTGCATTTCACAAGAATTAAAAGCCATGGAATAGAAAATTGAAATTTATTGAAAAGATCCTGAAACCCCACCTGCCAAGCGAGCGGGCAGGAAGTTCAGGATGACTGTCCTGATATGGGGAGCTCATGATCGAAGCGTCATGCCGAACTTGTTTCGGCATCTCACATTTCCTATGCGTATAACTTTAATTCCCGGTTTCAAGTTCGCGCTGAATTGCCCTTTGTACAAGCTGATTTAGAGTTATTCCTTCAACACTGGCAATTTGTGTAGCTTGACGGTGTAGATCCGGACTAATCCGGACATTGAAACTTCCTTTGTAAGATTTTTCAGCTGATTTTCCTTCTGACTTACAATCATTAATATGCTCATCAACCATTGATTTAAATGCATTTTCAAGCTGATCAACAGTGGTGCCTTCGAAGGTTACCAAGTCATTTATTCCTTCAATTTTGCCAAAGAAAACCCGGTCATCAGTACTGAAATGTACGGATCCGATAAAACCTTTGTATGTCAATATGTTCTTCATAATAGTTCTTTGTTTTGTAATTCCTGTTCAATCAAATCCAATTGGTATCGTTTCAAAATATTCCCAGGATGTGGTTTAAGAAGTTTAATCTTGTGATTTATAACGGCATTATCGAAAACCACTCTTGAACCAGAACCCTGTTCCTCCTGATAACCAAAGTTCTGAAGTAAGCGTTTTAATTCACCAAAGGTAAAATCCTTAGGTTTTGATCTAAAACGAAGTACCAGTTTATCCTTTGTTCCCATCTGGCAAAGATAATATTTTGCAACTGAATTATAGTTGCAAAATAAGATTAATTTTTGTTGAAAATTTATTACAACATCAGCAACCCATTCTCCCTCAATTCCTTTATTGCCGAGCTGTTCCAGAAGAGTACAAAGTCTTCGCTGGTGTGTTGCTCGAAGCTTTTTTCGAGCTCTGCGAAAGTGATTTGTTTCGGAGAATTGATCGAAAGTGCCGGGATTTGCTCCATCAGCCATTCGCCTTCGGATTGCTTTAGCTGAATCACCAAATCCTGTTTTTTGTTGCTGAAGGTGAGTTCGGCCATTTCGAACGAGTTGTTCTTTTTCTTTTTGTTGTATTTCCGGATCGATGCAACGCCGCCCAGCCAAACAATTTTGGCATTCGGACTGGCCGGTTCATAGGCCTGTTCATCAATGGCTTCCTGAATATATTTTGGTGCAACACTGGTTCGTGGTACTTTAAAATCGAACCAATCCTGCAGCGGAAACTCGAAACAAATACCATGCATGTAGTTGAAAAGTGATTTTTTCAATCCTTCGCTGAAACGTTCATGTTCAGTTCCGGTTGGGTCGGAGTGAATCAAATCGTTATTGGCAAATGTTCCGGGTTTGTCATTTTCGATTTTCACCTTAAATTGCGCAGGATTCAGCCCAACCGGACTGTGAGCCGTCATCGCAAACTGGTGCCAAAAGCCGGATTGAATGACTCCGGCTTCGAACAATTGCCGCACTACTTCCAACGAATCGATCGTTTCCTGCGTGGTTTGCGTTGGGAAACCGTACATCAAATAGGCATGGACCATGATTCCGGCACGGGTAAAATTATCGGTTACATGAGCGACTTTCGAAACGCTGACTCCCTTGTTGATCAAGCCCAGCAATCGGTCGGAGGCGACTTCCAAACCTCCGGAAACCGCGATGCAGCCTGATTCTTTCAGGAGCAAACACAAGTCGTAGGTAAAACTTTTTTCGAAGCGGATATTCGTCCACCAAACGACGGTAAGTTTTCGGCGGATGATTTCCAGCGCCAATGCCCGCATCAAAGCAGGTGGCGCAGCCTCATCCACAAAGTGGAAGCCGATTTCACCGGTTTGGCGGATCATTTCTTCGATTCGATCACACAAAACCTGCACAGTGTTGGGCTCGTATCGGCGAATGTAATCGAGCGAAGTGTCACAAAACGTACAACGGCCCCAGTAGCAGCCGTGAGCCAGCGTGAGTTTATTCCATCTGCCGTCGCTCCAAAGCCGGTGCATCGGATTCACAATTTCAATCACTGATAAATATTTATCGAATTCAAAGTCGGAATAATCAGGAGTTCCGGCTTCAAACTGCGAAAAGTCGGGTTGCGATGAGCCATTCAGGTAAACCACTTTGCCGTTTTCGAGTGCAAAAGTCCGTTTTAAATCGGCTTTTTCGCGATTTCCATCCAGGTATTCAATCAGGTTCAGGAATGGAGTTTCGCCGTCGTCGAGCAAAACGAAATCGAAATATTCGAAAACCCGCGGATCGCTGAGTGATCGCAGTTCAGTATTCGGGAAACCACCGCCCATGGCGATTTTCACTTCAGGATAATGCTTTTTGAGGTATTGGGCGCACTTGAATGCGCTGTATAAATTTCCGGGAAAAGGAACCGAAAATGCCATCAGAGTTGGCTGCAAAAGATCGATTTTTTCCTGAAGTAATTTCAGGGTAATGGAGTCTATAAAACTGTCGGGCTTTTGCAGTTCAGCGTTCAACTCGTCGAACGAATTGGCTGAACGGCCCAAGCGTTCGGCATAGCGGCTAAACCCAAAATGCGGATCCACGACTTCAACGATCAAATCCGACAGATCTTCGAGGTAAAGTGTCGCCAGATGCTTGGCTTTGTCGCGGTTTCCCATCGTTCCAAAAGCCCATTCCAGATCTTCGGTCGGGGTAAAACGCGAAGCTTCGGGCAAATAGTTTCCTTCGCAAATCACATGAGCCAATGCGACATTCTTCTCCTGCAAAAAGGCAATCACAAGGTCGATGGTTTGAATGTAGCTATTGCGAAGATTGTAAATGCGCTGTGCGTTTGGGGAAAGTTGCGGGTTACGGGTTGCGAGTTGTGAGAAAAGCAAGTTCAGCCCTTCCGCAGAAAACAACTTCAGGATCACTTCAATTCCCAGATCGCACTGAAACGACTGTATATTCTGTGTATTCAGAAAACCTTTCAGATATGCTGTTGCAGGGTACGGTGTATTCAGTTGAGTAAAAGGCGGAGTAATCAGAAGTATTTTTTGGCTCACAATGAATCTTTTTTTCAACGTAAAAGTAATATAAAGCAATTGAAATATTTAGTCCTGAAAAAATTTGGCTGAAAGAAGCTGTCGAACAAGTATAGATAGGCCATTTTGCATCAAATAAGTTGTAACTTTATCTGATTAAAGCATTTAACCATGAAGTCGAAACATTTAATCATTGCGGTTTTACTCGGTCTGTATGCCGCAAAGAGTTCGTCTCAGGAATCATCGCAAAACCGGAAGCCTTTTGCCGCCGGGCGGTTTTATACCAATAATCCGGATGAATTAAAAAGTCAGCTGAATCAGATGTTTTCGAATGCCTTGGAGAAAAAGTCATCAGCAACTCCTTTGGCAATCGTGGTTCCTCATGCAGGTTATGTTTTCAGTGGCGAAGTTGCAGCCTCCGCTTATAACCAGATTGATCCCAATCAAAAATTTGAACGGATTTTTATCATTGGCTCAAGTCATGTCATGTCTTTCCAGGGAGCTGCTGTTTATTGTTCAGGTAATTATGAAACACCACTTGGCACAGTTCAGGTTGACCTTGATTTTGCCAAACAATTGGTTGAAGACCATAAAATCCTGAAAGACTATCCGGAACCTCATCAAAATGAACATAGCATTGAAGTTCAACTGCCGTTTTTGCAGTACCATCTGAAGAAAGATTTTAAGATTGTTCCGGTTATCATTGGTTCTGCAACAGCGGAAACTGCGCAGAAACTTGCTTCGATTTTCAGACCTTACCTAAACGAAAAAAATTTGTTTGTGATCAGCAGCGACTTTTCTCATTATCCGCAATATGAAGATGCACGAAAGGCTGACCGCGCCACGGCTGAAGCAATTCAAACGAATAAAGCTTCAAAGTTAATTGCGGCTTTGGGGAACAATGAAAAGAAGAATATTTCAGGTCTGGCAACCAGTTTGTGTGGCTGGAGTTCGGTGCTGACTTTACTATACATGACAGAACAAATTCCAGGTATTGAAGTGGATTTGCTTCAGTATAAAAACTCCGGGGATTCGTCGTATGGCGGAAAGGATCGGGTGGTTGGCTATTATGCCATTTCCTTCAATCAGGGGAAATCAAATGAGTTCTCATTAAGCAGTGAGGATAAAAAGTACCTGCTCAAACTTGCCCGCGAAACCATTGTACAGTATATCACAAAAGGAACCACTCCTGAAGTTGATCCAAAAAAACTGAGTTCCACCCTGAATACTTCCTGTGGTGCGTTTGTCACACTCAATAAGAATCATAAACTCAGGGGCTGTATCGGGCGTTTCGAGCCTAACATGCCGTTATGGACAGTTGTTGAATTGATGGCCGTCGCCGCTGCTACACAGGACTACCGATTCGACAA
>JBAWZG010000193.1:0-8320 GCA_037143155.1 Bacteroidia bacterium | reverse complement strand
TCATTTACCAACTGAAGCAAAACTGGAGTTAAATTTCAATGTATTAAAATTAAAATTCTATCGGATATTTAAATTAAAATTATAGATTTTTAACATCATATAAAAGTTAAAGACAAAAAGATCAATTAATGAACTAACCGTTTTTTTAACTATTATCTGTTATATTGCAACTACTTCACCATATTATTGTTTAAATATTTTCAGCTAAAATATTATATCGGATTTAATAAACTTTAACCTTTTCTCGTATGAAAAAAAAATTCAAATTTGTCAGCTTGTTTGCTTTGGGGCTTCTTCTTTTTATAGCCTGTAAAAAGGAAACTCCTGCTCCAACAGCATCTTTTACTTACACGGTAGAAGGAAGTACTGTTACTTTTACAGCAGTAGCTACCGATTTCACTAAATTCGAATGGGATTTTGGTGATGGCAGTTATATCAATACCATTCACAATCCGATTCACACCTATTCCGAATTCGGAAAAGATTTTAATGTTTCGCTTACCATTAAGGGTGAGGGCGGTGAGGTCACGGTTACCAATGTCGTAAAAATTCCACCGATGACTAAAATTCAATTGTTGGCAGGTGGCACAGCAGCGACAAACAGCAAAAAATGGAGATTAAGTACTACTGCTGCATCGTTGGTTGTTGGATATGCCGATGCCAATCTGACCCCAATCGGAAGTTACCCCGGTGGTATTCTTGCTAACATCGGACTTGCTATCGTTTATGGTGATGAATTCGTGTTTAAAGGGGATGGAAAACTTGCAATTAATTCAAAAGGAGGCGGAATTTTCTCAAGCCTTGCTTATTGCATGGGAAACAGCATTCCAATGAAAGCCTATTATGCAGATGCAGGAATGGCATACATGCAATCTTTTACTGCTCCGTCAAATGCGACTTTTGCCATCAATGAAAGTAAAAACTACACTATTTCGACTCCACTTGGCGATGTAACTTATGCCAATGTTATGACACTTAGTTTTACAAACGATGGATTCCTTGGTATGAAGGATTTTACGAGCGAATGCATCATAAAGAAACTGACCGCTTCACAAATGGATGTGGTGATTTTCTATGCTCATCCTCAATACGGGGCCAAACCAATGCTGGCTTTGCAGGTGACTTTTGAAGTGGCACCGTAATTCATCTTCTTAAGCGGGTTTTCTTGATTGAGCAGACCCGCTTAAGTTTCATTGCAAAAATTAAAATTATTATATCTAACAAAAATTACTTATGATGAAAAGAAAAATGCTTAAAGCAATGCTGCTGTGCTTTTTTGTTGTGATGGCGCACAACATTTTCGCGCAGAACGTTGTAACAGGTAGTGTCAAAGATGACACCGGACAGTATTTACCCGGAGTGAGTATCGTCGTTAAAGGAACAACCAACGGCACGATTACTGATTCGGATGGTAAATTTAACCTTTCAGTGCCAAACAGTTCCACTTTAATTTTCTCATTTGTTGGAATGTCCAGCAAGGAAATTGAAATTGGCAGTCAGCGAAAATTCGACATCACGCTCACTACGGCAACCATTGGTGTTGAAGAAGTCGTTGTAACCGCTCTCGGAATTTCAAGGGAGAAAAAATCACTGGCCTATTCTGTTTCTGAAGTCAAAGGAAACGATCTGGCTAAAAGCGGAGGTGCCAACATGATCAAATCGTTGGATGGGCGCGTGAGTGGGGTCAACTTTACCTCGGCAACTACTGATCCAACCGGATCGGTTTTTGTCACCATTCGTGGAGCTACCAGTTTAAAACTCCAATCTTCCACTGCAGCCAGTCAGCCTTTGTTTGTTGTCGACGGTATTCCGTTAGGAACTACCAGTGTTGATAACCGGAATGGTGCTGACTTTGGAAACCTGCTTTCACAAATGAACCCGGAAGACATCGAAAATGTCACCATATTGAAAGGTGCCAGTGCTGGTGCGCTTTACGGATCAGCAGCAGGTAACGGAGTTATCATGATCACAACCAAATCAGGAAAAGGTCAGAAAAAAGGGATTGGAGTCTCTGTAAATTCATCTGTTGTTTGGGATCAACCCTATAATTTCTTTCAGACCCAACAGCTGTATGGCGATGGGATTCGTGCTTCCTCAATATATACTTCAGGTTACGACTGGGGTGCGAAATTTTCAGATTTCACTACTGCTGAAATCAATGCCTACAATACTCAGACGCAACGAATTGAAACCAAACTTTTTGCGGCTACCAAGGAAAATCGTTTACAACAGTTTATGCAAACCGGTTTAACAAAAAATTTCAATGTAAGTATTGCAGGCAATTACAAAGATGGAGCATTCCGGTTTTCTGTTGGAAAAATGGCCAATACCGGAGTCATGCCAAATAATCAGACGAATCGTATCAATGCGAACCTGAGTGCCGAATACAATGTAACCAAGAAGTTGAAAGTTTCGGTGAACAGTAATTACATGGGACAATTTACACCCAATAAAACGTCTTCAAACAGTCAGGTTATTGAAGATCTGACCATGAAATTTCTTGGATCCATTCAACCAATCAAGGAAATGCAAACCATATGGAAAACCGGATTTGAAGGACAGCTTCAGAATGCCCCTTATTATAAGCCAGACGGTTTACCTATGTTGGACAACCCTTACATGTATGCTTATTCTGAAACCAATACCTACCGGAAAGATAACTTTTTCGGAAAAGCACAAGTCGATTTTGAGATTTATAAATCGCTTAGTTTCATGGCACGTACAGGTATTGACTACAATGGAGACAACTATGAATACAAACGGGCCAAAGATTTTGTTGGTGAAGACAGAAGATATGGTCAATATCAGGTAAGCCAGGGGAACAGCCTTTCGGTACAAAATGATCTGATGCTGATCTGGAACAAGGAATTTGGTAAATTTACAACCAATGCCACTTTAGGTTATAACTATTCTTATAGTAATTCATATAGCTACTATGGAAATGCCGGAATGTTGGTCAGGGTAAACGAATATTCACTCAGCAATGCAGCCCCTAAAACGCTGACTACAAGCAGTGGTTGGGGAATTGGAAAATCTCATAGCTATTATGGCACCGGTCAGCTGGGATATGCCAACCAGATTTTTTTGGATGTATCGGGCCGATATGATTTTGTTGGAATTCTTCCGGAAGATAAAAACGAAAAATTTTATCCTTCCGCATCATTAAGCTGGTTGCCTTCCACTACCTTCAAACTTCCTGAAGCCATTAACATGCTTAAATTTAGAGCCGGTGTTGCCCAGGTAGGTCACGGTATTATTTCACCCAGGACTGCCAACACCTTCCCTTTCGCTGGACTTGATTATGGAAGCACCAAAATCGTTAATATTGGTGGTAATCTGATTGATCCAAATATTAAAGTAGAAGTTACTACTGCATACGAAGGAGGATTCGATGTCGCCTTACTCGATCGTCGTATTTCAGCTGAATTTACGATTTACAAGAAAGTTCACAAAAATCAAATTGATAATATTCCGACATCACCGGGTATCGGATATGGAGGTATGTTAACCAATATCGGAACTGTTGAAGCGAATGGTTACGAATTTTCACTTAATTTTGTACCTGTTCGTACAAAGGACTGGAACTGGGATATTGGCGTTAACTTTAGTCAGGTAGAATCAAAAATAACCGCACTCTCTAAAGCCTATGTGCCTACTGGCCAGACTTTCTACGGAAACGGCCCGAATATCGATATCCGTTTGGCAGAAGGAGAAGTAATCGGAACCATGTGGGCACACAATGTATTTCAAACAATGCCTTCAACCAGCAAATATGCCGGAATGACCATTCTGGACAATAACGGTGAATGGACCTATTCAAACAAAGAAACTGACCGGCAGGCGATTGGAAACTACAATCCGAAGTTTATTCTGGGCATAAATTCTTCAGTTAAATGGAAAAATTTTAAACTGGGAGTTGTTGGAAGTCTTCGTGCTGGTGGTCAGTACATCTCGGACATCGAACGCCGTGCGGTAACCGATGGCCATTCCTTATTAACCATTGGTGATGCGGTGAACGGACCAAATCCTTATACCGTAGGAGGACGCGATGCCGCAACCGGCGGTTTGCCCTGGCCTGATGCCAGTCAGATGCCATATCCTCAACAGTCAGGTTTAGTGGCCACCTATGCGATGTATGGAACCCCGGTTCCGATTAATGATGCCTGCTACTTTAAGGGAGTTTGGTTGAAACCGGGCGGAGATCCAAAAAACGATGCCGACTACATTGTGAATGGTGCAAATCCACTGCAAACTTTCTATGCTTTGCCCGGCTTGATTTTAGGAGCCCAATACTGGAGTTTTCCTCAATCACTGTTGCGCGATGCCACCAACTTTAAAATCAGAGAAGTTACGTTTGACTACACACTTCCACGGAGCTTGACCTCCAAGGCAAAAATTGACAATGTAACCATTGGATTCGTTGCCAGAAATATCTTCCAGTGGAATAAATCCGGTGGAAAAGTTGATCCGGAGTCAGCATTTGACGGCATTGGTCAGAATCAGGGAATTGTCGGTAAGGCATTACCTTCTATTGGATCGTATGGGTTCAAATTATCGTTTGATTTTTAATGTTTAAATCTATGTCAGTTATGAAAAAACACATATTAATTTTAATTCTTGCGGTCTTTGCACTGTCAGCCTGTCAAAAACAGATGCTCAGAGAAGATGAGCAATTACAGAGGCGTGATGCGTTAGAGTCCGCAACGCCTAACCTGCTGTTATCCTCGATTATTCAGCAATCAGCATTCATTTATCAGGCTGAGGGTGGTGTTGGTTCTACGACGCTTTCTACAACAGTTCAGTACATGCAGGGGAACAGAAGTTCAGAGGATAATATTTACAAGAGTTTCACCAGGCCAAAAAGCGATTTATACGGTTTAACCACGCCGATTAAATTGGCTCAGGCAGCAGTTGCTGAAGCACATAGCAAAGGACTTAAAAACTACGAAGGTATTTTCCTGATTTTTAAAACTTTGCTTTGGTCCACCGCAACCGATTTATACGGTGACATTTATTACACCGAAGGATTGCGTGGTCAGGATGGTATACTTTTTCCTGCTTTTGATGAACAAAAGAGCATTTATCCGGCTTTAATTCAAAACTTGAAAGATGCCACTCAATTATTAACTGAAGGAACTGATCCTATTGATATTACTTATGATATCCTTTATGCAGGCGATAAAACCAAATGGATAAAATTCTCAAACTCCCTCCGCCTTAGATTATTGATGCGGGCCAGCAAGAATTTAGCGAATGCCGCTTCTGAAATTGCAGCAGTATCTGCACTTCCGCTGATGACTGATGTTTCGGATAATGCAGCCATTCCATATCTTGCAGGTGACCGGACCTATAACTGGCCCATGTCATACGAAGGATACAGCGACAATTTCATGATCTTCCGACCAAGTAAAACACTGGTGGATAGCCTGAAAGTTCTTAACGATGACCGGTTGAAAATCTGGGTCTCACCAATTGAAAAGCCATGGACGAATGATCCTGCTCAGAATGGAGTAACTGTCACTACAACAGATCCTGCAGGATTCAGTTATGATTCGAAATGGGAGTATATCGACCGGAGCAAATCTGATATCAAGACTGCATCTATCTTCATTGTAGATTCACTGACGCTTTATGGTGGTTATACCGCTGGTCTTTACGAAAATGTTCTGGCTGCCAATGGAAGTTATGACTTCCCGACCACGATTTTTAATTATAAAATTTCGAAATTCTCCAAATTACTGAATGAAAAATCCAATCCGCTACTCAAGGCCACCATGTTACAGGCCGACGAAGTGCAGTTTTTATTGGCAGAAGCACGGGTAAAAGGATACATCACAGTCGGAGAAGCAGAAACCTATTACAAAACCGGAGTTGCATTAGCACTCACCAGATGGGGCTTGCCAGCCAACGCCAGTTATTTCGATAATCCGAAAGCGAAATTTCCGGCTTATGGTACTGAAATCCAAAAATTGTCGAAAATCGCTTTACAGAAATGGCTGGGAAATTTCCTGATGGGTGTAGAAGCATATGCTGATCACAGAAGAACCAGGCTTCCGGCCTTCGAACGAAATGGCGAATTGATTAATGGCCTTCATGATTTCCCATTGCGGTTCAGGTATCCTGAAACGGAAACAGCGAATAACCGGACGAATTATGACGCCGCTGTCAGTCGCTTAGACAAAGGTGATACTGAATTCTCAAAAATGTGGTTACTTCAATAAACTAAAGAAATCGCTTGATAGAATTTTAAAGGGAACAGGGCTGAAAGGGTCTGTTCCCTTTTTTACGAAGTGGTGAAGCCAAATTCATCAATCCAAAACCATTTAAATCAGAAAAAGTATCAACATATTCCGTCATTTTTTGATACTTTTTTAACTGAAATCCTGAATCCCTGAATTTATTAAAGCATAAATGAAGTTAAAATTCAATGTATAAAGATTAAAATATGCTAATATTTTGTAGTTTGTAATTTGCTAAATTTATGAGAGTTATGGTTTCATTATCCCTTGAAGTTTTTTAGTGGGTTCTAAATCGTCATTAAGTTAGTTTTTTGATATGTTTAAATGAATCCTTGAAACCGTAAAAAACTTTATCCGAAGTAGAAATGTTAATTGAATGGAGTCGATATTTTTCGGCTAACCCATTCACCATTTTTTTGTGTTGAACATTAAACAAAGCAATATATAATTCTTAACCAAAATCCTTTTATTATGAAAAAAAACCTTAGGTATTTTTGCCTTTTACTGTTTGCGGGAGCAATACTCCTTCAATCATGTAAAAAGGAAGTAACAAATCTTCCCCAACAGGTGGGAATATTCTACAGCGTGGTCGATAAACAGGCTGCGTTTACGGCATTGACAATTCAAGTTGATCAATGGAGCTGGGACTTCGGTGACGGAACAACCAGTTCCGAAAAGAATCCGGTTCATGTCTATTCAAACGGTGGATATTACACGGTTACCCTGACAGGAAAAGATGCCAGCGGAAAGAGCGCTGTTGCCAAATCGGATATAGCAGTTGCATTAACTCCCTATGTTTTGTTGACTGGTGGTGCTACCAATACCAAAGGTAAAACCTGGAAACTTTCCGGTAAACATTCGCCAAAGGATATCTTTGCGCAGGCAGACGCTGATTTTACCATTGTGGAAGGTCCACTGCCAAGCGGTGTATTTGGAACTTTAGGTATGGTTGAAGTGTATGATGACACCTATACATTTCATTTTGATGGCAAGTATGGTCATGATGTAAAAGCTGATGGTGCTGCTTTCGGTGGTATTGTTAACCAAATGATTGCCAACGGTGGTGCAGGAATTGTCAATGCTGCCGGTAAGGATTTTGGTTTGTGTACCGCTAAATACACACCGCAAGCCGGAGCAACTTTCACCTATACCGAGAAAGAAGATTTGGCAGTTCCTTCGGTATATGGACCTGGAGGGGTTTTAACTTATAAAGGTGTAGGTACGCTTGATTTTTCAGGAACAGAATTTATTGGTTTTATGGATTATCAGCGCAAAGTAATTGTTCAGGAAATAACTGACAATTCCATGAGATTGGTAATGTTTATGGCTGCTTCGCCCGATTATTTTCCGGCAAATACCCATGCTTTGATTCTTACTTTTGAAGTGGTAAAGTAGCACCAAATAAAACATATTTTGACGATTATTATTTGAAAACCAGAATAATATATAATTATGAAACATAAATATCTATTCAAAAATATAATCAGGCAAATGGTGCCTGTCGTGTTGATAACAACATTGCTTTTCGGAACATCCTGGATTGGGTCTGCTTCCCCAAATCCAAAAGAGACATCTGTTAATTCGGAAACTCAGCAAACTGTTGTGGTAACCGGAAAAGTTACTTCCAGTGTTGACAAAGGAGTTCTGCCGGGTGTGAGTATCCTGATCAAAGGAACGACAAAAGCTACCGTCTCAAATTCTGAAGGAGAATACCGGATTGAAGTTCCTGGAAATAATACAGTTCTGAGTTTCTCGTTCATCGGCTTTAAAACTGAAGAAGTAGCCGTAAATGGTCAGAAAGTGATTAACGTTTCCCTGATTGAAACTACGAAAGAATTCGATGAAGTGGTGGTTACTGCTTTGGGTATTTCCAGAAAAGAAAAATCACTCGGATTTGCAATCGGGAAAGTTTCCGGCGACGATATGTCAAGGGTTGTTCAGGAAAACGCAATAAACGCCCTTTCAGGTAAAGTTGCCGGTGTTCAGATCAATTCTACCGGTGGTACAGGTTCTTCTGTCAGCATGGTCATCAGGGGAGCAACCTCTTTAAGCAACGACAATCAGCCATTGTTTGTAGTCGA
>JBAWZG010000192.1:0-8473 GCA_037143155.1 Bacteroidia bacterium | reverse complement strand
CTATAACCTTGCTGTAAACCACGCCCCGAAGCGTAAAGATATACTAAATAGGGCCGAAAAAAAACTGGCCGTTCAAAATGCACTTCGATATTTTAGTCCTGAGCATCATGCCACATTGGCACCTGAGTTTTTGGACGAATTGCAGCAATATGGCCGTATTTACATGTATCGGTTCCGTCCGGAGTATGAAATGAAAGCCCGGCCTCTTGAAGATTATCCCCACCAATCGATTCAAGCTGCCTCCATCATGATGATGATCCAGAATAATCTGGACCCGACCGTTGCTCAACATCCCCATGAACTGATCACTTATGGAGGAAATGGTGCAGTGTTTCAAAACTGGGCACAATATCTGCTTTGCATGAAATACCTGTCTGAAATGACCGACGAGCAAACACTGGTGATGTATTCCGGTCATCCGATGGGACTTTTCCCATCGCATAAGGATGCCCCGCGTGTCGTGGTCACCAATGGAATGGTAATTCCGAATTACTCCGGAAGGGATGACTACGAGCGGATGAATGCGCTGGGAGTTTCGCAGTATGGACAAATGACTGCCGGTTCGTTTATGTACATTGGCCCGCAGGGAATTGTACACGGTACCACCATCACTTTACTGAATGCTGCCCGAATGCGGGGCGACGGGAAAATCGCCGGTAAAATATTTGTTTCGTCCGGATTGGGTGGAATGTCGGGAGCACAGCCAAAAGCCACCGTCATTGCCGGAATGATTGCTGTTATTGCAGAAATCAATCCGAAAGTGGTTGCAGTTCGTCATCAGCAAGGCTGGGTGGATGAAGTATTTGAAAATCTGGATCAACTGATTGTCCGGATGAATGAAGCCCGACAAAATAAAGAGGCCGTTTCGCTGGCCTATCAGGGAAATGTGGTCGATCTGTGGGAAAAACTGGCACGGGAGAAAATTTCAATCGATTTGGGTTCAGACCAAACTTCCTTGCACAATCCATTTGCAGGAGGTTATTATCCTGTTGGATTAAGCCTTGAAGAATCAAATCAGTTGATGGCTGAAAACCCAACACTTTTTCAGGAGAAAGTTCATGAAAGTCTGAAACGACAAATGAAAGCCATCAATCAGCTATCTGCAAAAGGAATGTATTTCTGGGATTATGGCAATGCCTTTTTGCTGGAAGCCAAACGCGCCGAAGCAGCGGTAACGAATTCTGATGGAAGTTTCACTTATCCGTCGTACGTTCAGGATATTATGGGACCCTTGTTTTTCGATTATGGATTTGGACCATTCCGTTGGGTTTGCAGTTCCTGCGATCCGGCTGATCTCAGGAAAACCGATGAAATTGCCTTTCAGGTTTTGACTGAAATAGCCAGCAATGCCCCAAAGGAAATAATCAATCAGCTAAATGATAATATCCACTGGATATCGGAAGCCGGAAAAAACAAGCTGGTGGTAGGTTCACAAGCCCGCATCCTTTATGCCGATTGTGAAGGCCGGATGAAAATTGCTGAAGCTTTTAACAAGGCCATCCGCAATGGGATCATCAGTGCACCTATTGTTCTGGGACGCGACCACCACGATGTTTCCGGAACAGATTCGCCATACCGCGAAACCTCAAACATCTATGATGGATCAGCTTTTACTGCAGACATGGCCATTCAGAATGTCATCGGTGATTCGTTCCGTGGTGCAACCTGGGTTTCCATCCACAACGGCGGCGGCGTGGGTTGGGGGGAAGTGATCAATGGTGGTTTCGGAATGGCAATTGATGGTTCTGATGATGCTGACCGTAGATTGAAACAAATGCTTCACTGGGATGTCAACAATGGAATTGCGCGACGCAGTTGGGCACGAAACGAACCGGCGATATTTGCTATTAGACGGGCCATGCAGGAAAATCCAAATTTAAAAGTGACTTTGCCCAATCTGACCAATGAAAAGATGATTGATGAGTTATTCGAAGAATAAAGAATACGGTCGCTGTATTTCTGATTTCAATTCATCTACACCAAAAGCCCTGCTTTTGCGGATGGTTTCGCGGCCAGTGAAGAATATGACAATGGTTGGAGCAGCAAAAACACGATTCTGAGCAGCTAATTCGGGAAGTTTATTTGATTCGACAAAAACCATTTTCATTTTTGGGAATGACGCCGAAACCATTTCAATAACTTTTGGCTTCAGTACTTGGCAGACCGAACAAATTTCAGTAGAAAAATAAACCAGAACCGCATCGTTATCAGCCAAAATCTGATCAAATTCCTGATTGGATTGTATGGTTTCCATTATTCGTATTGACCTGTTGCAAGTAAAACTAAGGTACAGGCAATTTCCGGATAAATACCTGCAATTTCTAATTTTGAAATCAATTCCGGATTCTCGGTACCCGGATTAAAAATGACCCGCCGTGGTTTTAAGTCCAGGATATAGGAATAGTATTCGGGCTGGTTTTGCGGACCGATATACAAGGTAACAGTATCGACATTTTCAAAAGCTTTCTTTTCTGAGTCGAATGAAACACCAGCCACTTCACCTTTGCGTAAGCCAATCGCAACTACTTCGTGACTATATGAAACCAATGCATGAATGGCTTTATTGGAATAGCGTTCGGGATTTTCGCTTGCCCCGATGACAAGAGTTATTTTCATAAAGAATTTAAATTACAGGCAGTGATGAATCAGTCGATGCCATTATCTTCATCGAAGGAAATAACATTTCTGATCAGACGGGAACAATTATGAACCGTAAGAATATCAATTTGATCATTAGCCACAATGCGATAGACGATCCGATAATTTCCGCAAATCAATTCCCGGATTGAATGAGAATTAAACTCAGGTACTATTTTTCCAGCTTTTGGATAATCTTTTAAAATTAAGGGAGCATCAAATAGTGTAGAAACTGTTAGTTCAGCATATTTTGGTGAATCATTTCCAATATACTCACCTATTTCACTTAAATCTTGAATTGCGTTATCAGTCCAGATTATTTCAACCATTTATTGAGCTTTTGTTTAGCTTCTTCCACGGTATTTACCCGTCCGCTATCCGAATCGTCCATACCTTTTTGGACTTTATCCAAGAATATAAGATGCTCTATAACTTGCTCCATTGTTACATTATCCGGCAAACTATCAAGCGTATTTCTAATCAGAGCTTTTGTAATCATGGCAATCCATTTTTATTCAAAAATACTAATTTTAGCTTAACCTTTCAATCAGCACCACTGCATGAACCGAAATTCCTTCTTCTCTTCCTTCGAAACCCAGCTCTTCGGTGGTTGTAGCTTTTATTGAAACTGCATCGACGTCAATTCCCAGAATCCGGGCGATGGTTTCTTCCATTTCAGGAATAAATGGTTTGAGTTTTGGATTTTGTGCAGCAACGGTAACATCCAGGTTTCCTACCCGATAGTTTTTGGTGGCAATCAGTTCGTTTGTTTTCAACAAAAGAATTTTGCTGTCAATATTTTTATAATCTGAAGAAGTATCCGGAAAATGGCGTCCGATATCACCAATTTTGGCAGCACCAAGCATGGCGTCGCAAAGTGCATGAATCAGCACGTCGCCGTCAGAATGCGCCACTGTGCCCTTGCTGTGTGGAACAAGAACACCGCCCAGCCATAAGGTCTCACCTTCAGCTAAACGGTGTACATCGTATCCGTACCCAATCCGGAATTTCATATTTATCTCTTTTGTTTCTTAAATGCATCAAAGTCGAACGACAGGGTAAACCGAAGTGTATTCGCCAAAGGATTATTCTGCGCTACCGGAATAAGGTAGGAGAAATCAAGGGCAAACACATTCATTTTCAAACCAGCTCCCGCTGTAAAATATTTACGGTTTCCCTTGGTCACGTCTTCATAAAAATAACCTGCCCGTATGGTGAACTGCTTGTTGTACCAGTATTCGGCTCCTGCCGAAAAGGTGATTTCTTTGAATTCTTCAGACATGCCACCTGGCGCATCCGTAAAAGATTTGAAAATTCCCTCAATCGGACCAATATTGGAATTCTTTCCGGTAACTATATCAGTTTTGGTAGTATCAGGAGTAGGTACAAGTAACTTATTCGCATCAAAAGTCAACGTAATGGTATTGTACCTATCCATTTCGGTTTTATATGAAACTCCCAGTTTCATATTGGTTGGAATGAAATCTTTTGTTTCTCCATCGGTGTATGAAATTTTACTACCGACATTTGAAATATTAATCCCTGAGGCAAAAGTCGACCGCTTGCGGTTATTCCTCATTTCTTTTTGGTAATAAAACGAAATATCAGCTGCATAGGCATTCCCTGCATGAGTATAGGTACCGTTGACCATTTGGCCTCCGGTAAGGTCTGAACGAATGTATCGTAATGCCACTGCTCCAGCAAAATAATCAGAAAGCTTCAGTGCATAGCCCAGGTCAAATGCAAACTCATTTGGACTTTGCTGTCCTGTCGGATCGCCATATTCACTCATGAATGTGATGTCTCCCAGAGAAAAGTATCGCAATGAAGCACTTAGCGTTTGACCGTCATCCAATCGTTTATAACCTACCAGATAGGCCAGGTTAATATCAGAAACCAAATTACGAAGCCAGGGAGTATAGGATAAACCAACCCCCATTTGACTTTCATTAAAAGCATATTTTGCCGCATTCCAATGCTGTGAATTCACATCAGGTGATGTTGCAGCACCTGCATCTCCCATTGCGCCTCCACGCGAATCGGGTGCAATGGTTAAAAACGGGACCCCGGTAGTGATTACGTTGGCACCGGTTGTCGAAGTAGTTTTTTGTGCTTTTGCTTCGGGCAAAAATAGTCCTAAACAAAGAATCACAGTCAGTAAAATCGTTATTTTCATGTGTTATAAACTTTCATTTTTTGAATTTGCAAATATAGACGATTGTAAATGTGTTGTATCATCTCAAAGCTTAAAAAACTAAACGGACATTGTATTGAATTAGTATGACAATTAAATGTATTTGAATTAATTTTTATCAGTGCACCAAAACAAGCCTGCCTGAACCACTGCTCATTCTCCCATCTTTTGCAGTTACACTGAGCCTGTAAACATATACACCGGGCATCATCCTGACATTTCTTTCAGATGGAATCCATTTCAGGGGAAGGCTTCCTGTACCTTGCGAACCCATTGTAGCTTTCAACAAATCAACGCGTGAACCGTTGGTTTGAAACACTTCCAAATCAACTAAGAAAGTTTCATCAGGCATATTGCTGGTAAATACAAAACTGGTTTCTTCCTGCATTGGGTTAGGGTAATTGGCAACAGTTTCAATCCGGAAAACATCTCTCACAACAAAACGGATTTCTTTCTCAGCAGAATTATTGAGAACATCCCAAACCTTCAAAACCAAGGTGTGTTCTCCTTCTGACAATTTGGTTAGTGGAAAAATAATCTTTCCGGTTTTGTAATTGTCCTTGTCAGCCTGAAAATAATCATTTAAGACCATGATATTGGTATAGTCACCATCCAGAATCGCCGTGATATCATGGCCAATTCCAGTACCTGCCGTATTAATCCCGGTAATATCGGTAATGTTTGCCAGCAAAACAGAACTGGCGCTTACAGTTTCTCCATCTTTGAATGATGCTGAGTTCAGGAACAAATCAATCTGAGGGCCGTTCAAATCAGAAAGTGTTGTATTTGCTGATCCTCCAATGTAAAAACCATCGAAATAGCCGTGTGCATCAACCGATTCATTGTATGCATAATACAGAATTTTCCCTTTCCCAAGTTTATACGAAATGTCTTTCGGCACAAAAAACGAAAATTCGAACTCCCCGTTTTTTACACTTGCTAATCCTTTGTAGATAACATTACTCTGAACCTTATAATTAAAAGGCTCCTGTCCTGCATTTCCCAATGTCTGCACCTGCATGGCTTTGTCGAAGACAGTCGGAATAATTTCTCCGTTAAACGCGGAAAGTTTTGCTCCATTGCTGTCAGCGACAAAACCTTTAACTGTTACAACCGAAAGTGTTCTTATCGTATCGACTGTAGTTTGAACATCTGATCCATCAATACTTGTAGTGATCACCTGATTGTTCGGATTGGCCAGACGGATTGCAGGATCGGCCAGTAAAGTAAAATTTAACTGGTTAGTGCCCGTATTTGCGGAAGCTTTGGCTAAACGCATGACTTCGCCCAATTGCAGGTTTTTACCTTGTTTGTCTTTTTCGAAAATGTATTTGAAAAACTTACTGTTCAAAACAAAATTCGCTCCTGAATAAACCAAACGGGTGGTCGAAAAAAGACCGACTCCGCCACCAGTAGGATTCAGTAGAATCTGCTCCCCGGCTGAAGTTTCATCGGCATCGAAACGACTGAACTCGCAGGTTGCAGTAACAAATATCGGAAGCCGGCTGGAATTGGTCCATGAATTTATATTTCCAATATCCAGAACGTTTTCTGCTGCCAGATTCTTTTCGTTGGCATGGCCAGTATAGTTCATGATCAAGGTGCCTTGTTTCACCCGGTTATTGATTGCTGTGGTAACATCAGGATATTTTTCACCACTTGGAGTCGAAATTTGGGTATATGCATCCAGGTAAATCTTATCGGTAAAAAACGACGGGTATGAACTATTCACTGCGTTTGCCATAGATTCAGCCTGAATCATGTGGGTACTGTTATCTTCATCATCAGCAATGAAAGTAACTATATTCCGCCAGTTTCCCATAGTTGATTGCTGGTTATAGAACTTTGTTTTATTAACCACTACCGCAGCTTCATCTGCCGTTCGTGCCGGAATGCGGCCAATACCCAGATCGACAGTTCCTATTGATCCGCCTTCATTCTCACCCAGAAAAACAAAAAAATCGTCAGTAACGAATGACTCCGTTGGAGAAAGCGAATTCTCCGACTCAAAAGTTGGGATCAGGTTATGATTTTGACCAAGAATATTCCGGTTATCATATGAGCCATCTCCCATCAGCAAAATATATTTCAGTGTATTTTTTCCACTTTGTATTCCGTTTTCATAGCACATCCTGAAGTAATTTCTTAAAGCAGAAGGATCTGGAAGCCCTCCCGAAAATTCATTGTAAATCATTTCCGGAGTAAGCACCTGAATTTTCATCTGATCACTGACCCGATGAAAATTTGCCAAATCGTTTGCAGCCCCCAAAAATGCCGGATTTGAAACAATGATCATTTCTGATGCATCGGTGGCATGTAAATTTTGATTGGCAACCGCGCCAACCCATTCAGGAACCGGGATGGAGCCTACCGGACTGAACGCAACGTATTCATGAATTGTAGCTGAGTTTGATTTAAATTTTATCTGGTTATTGGAATACACAGCCGGCACTTCAAATGTATTGCTGATATCGGTTATGTCAAATATTTTAGTTGAAGCAGTCGCATTGCTCAAAATAAACTCCGAAACCTGAATAAAGCCATCATTACCTTTTCCCCTGAAAAAATAGACATCGGAACTGATATTCAGAAGGCTTTCATAATTCACGGAAATATAGTCGAGCCAGGCTTCAGACGAGCTATTAGATGCATTGTATGTCAGCTTATACTGAAGATTGTTGGACGGAATATTTTCGGTAAACTCTGCAATCTGATCATCGGCAAAATACGTCGTAGGATCGCTGACATCAATCGTTTGAAAAGGAATATTTTTTACTGTTTTGGCATTTAACGTAACTGCCATCGTGCTTGTTGCAGAAGATTTTCCGGCTAAACGTATTTTAAACCTGGCAGGTATTGTATTATCCGCATGATCGAGTGCCATATTGATCGTTTGAGTACTTCCGCTAATAAACCGTTCACCAAACCACTGACTGCCCGATGAAATTAAATTCAATGCTTCCTTTTCATAAAAAGCATAATTAGGAAATGAGACAATCGTTTTCCCTGCAGCAGCTGTGACTTCATCACTTTTAGAAATGAGATTGATTGCGCCCTGATCGGTCAGATAAAAATAAGTTTCAGTCGAGAAAACATTCTGCTGATGAGAAATTAGCCCGGTTGAAGGATCCATACTGAAACTAATATTTCCGGTGGAGTAAAAAAAGAGGCAATCTTTGCCCGCACTGTCTTTTCCTTTCCAGACTGGATAGGGTAAGAGATCATCGAATTGAATATCTTTATTCATAACCGGCAGCATATAACCGCCGTTTCCATAGATAGAAACCAGATCAGGATTACTAAATCCCCATGTTTTTAGCTGATCGTATGTGATTTTAAAAATTCCTTTGCTCTTTGTTTTAATTTGTATCCATTGGCCTGAACCAAGTACAGAAGTTGATTTCCACTGATACGAAGAAACGGCTGATTTTAGTGTCGTCTTTTTCTCGGTGATTGATATTGTGAAGTCAATTAATTTCTGAATTTGATTGTTTTTCCTGATAAAAGGACAAATTGTAAGTCGAAGAAATGAACTTCCCGCAGAAACACTTATTTCAGATTTAAACTGTAATTCACCCTCATGAATGCCTGACAAACTTTCAGGCATATAAGGAACCGGTTCATAAACAGCGTTCAGAATGG
>JBAWZG010000191.1:0-8629 GCA_037143155.1 Bacteroidia bacterium | reverse complement strand
GTTTCATGAATAAATCGAGAAACGAAACACCATATATTGCCGTTTGGGTTCAGGCACTGATTGCAATTCTAATCATCGCATCAGGTGGATTTGCACAAATTTTCATTTACGCCTCTTTTGTTTTGCAATTTATCAGCGTGATCGCCATTGCGGCTGTTTTTCGGATTCCGGCAAAAAAGCGCCTGCTTTTCAAGGGAAATTACTTTTACATTTTCCCGGTTATTTATATCGTTTTTGGCGTTTACATCTGTATTTTCACCTTCATTCAGCATCCGGTTGAGAGTTTACTGGGGCTTTCGACTATTTTGACAGGACTAATCCTGTACTTCTTTGACCGCGAAAAAGCTGTAGCTTAAATCATCTGTTCAAACCGTCCAGCCAGTATTTGACTTCCTGGGTATGAAGCAAATAATTGGCAACACATTCCGGTAAACTGCTTTGGTTTTCAAGTTTCGATGCCAAAGTTTCAACCAATTCCTGAGATTCAAACAGACCTTCAGAAATGAACAATTCAGAAAGAAACCGGATAATAAAAACCATATCCGACACCAGGAATTCAGGATGGTACTGAACCCCGAAAAATTCCGAATTTTTGTACCTGAATGCTAACGCCTGAACTGCCGAGTGTTCATTTCCGGCGAGAACAACCGAATTCGCCGGAAGCTTAATCACTTCGTCCAGATGAACGCAAAGCGCATGGAATTTATCTTTTCTGCCGCGGAAACAGGGATGTTTCAAGCCAGCTTCGGTTAATTTGATAGGTTGGGTAATCCCGATTTCGCGACCTTTCGGATTTGGCCCAACTTCGCCACCGGCCACCACGGAAGCAATTTGCAAACCCCAGCAACTTCCGTAGAAAGGAACTCCGCTTTCGAAGACATCATCTGCAAAATCCAACTGCCGCAAAACTGCCGGAGACTGATCCTGAATATAAAGTGAACTTCCAGTCCAAAGCACGCCATCAAAGGTTTTGAGCTCTTCAATCGATGGCAGAAATGATCCCTCATCAGCCGGAAAAACGACTTCTACCGCAGCTTCAGGCTGCAAAATCCGGAGCATGGCTCTGAAACGTTTGTGGTAGGCCACACCGCCACGAGCCTCGCGTTCCTGCCAGGTTTCTTTTTTGTTTCCTTCAACAACCAGAAGTCGCATTTTTCCTTCTATAAATTTTCGGGTTTTCCGTCAAGGGCGGCCAGGAACAAGTTTTGCAAATCCTGAGCATTTACCGGTTTGGCATTCGATGGCGTTGACGGATCATCAAATGCTTTCAGACCAATTTCAACCGCACGTTTTTCATCGATATTGATTTCTCTCAGCGTATTCGGAATATTCAGCTGTTTCCGGAGGGCAAGGATATAATTGATAAACGAATCGGTACCAGGATTTTCAAGACCAAGCACAATACTGAGATGTTTGAGTTTTTCACCTATGACCGAAGCATTCTGTTTGAGTCCGTATGGCAGCAAAATTGAATTCGCCAGGCCATGCTGAATGTTATAGAAAGCACCCAATACATGCGCAACAGAGTGAATGGAACCCAGACCTTTTTGAAATGAAACAGCTCCCATCGATGAGGCGGTCAGCATATTTCCACGGGCTTCCAGGTTTTTACCATCAGCCACAGCGATCGGCAGATATTTCGCAATCAAACGAATCGCTTCAATGGCGATACCTTCGGCCATGGGGTGATAACCTGGAGCCAGGTAGGCTTCCAAAGCATGAACCATGGCATCAATACCGGTCCATGCCGTAATATGAGGAGGTAATCCAACCGTCAGTTCAGGGTCAGAAATAATAATATTGGGCAACATTCCCGGATGGAAAATGATCTTCTTTGAATGTTGATCTTCATCCAGAATAACTGCGGCACGTCCAACTTCGGAACCAGTTCCGGCGGTGGTTGGAATGGCGATAATTGGAGCAATTCCGGCAGGATCGGCTAATCTCCAGTTTGGACCAATGTCTTCAAAATCCCACAAAGGCAGGGTTTGTCCCGACATAAACGCGATTGTTTTACCGGCGTCCAATGCAGATCCACCGCCAAAAGCTATCACGCTGTCGTGCCCGTTTGCTTTATAAAAAGCAACTCCTTCGGTCACGTTTTTGCCGGTTGGATTACCCTGCACATTGCTATATACATTGAATTTGATTCCGGCAGCTTTTAAAATATCGGTTGTATTCTGAACGATGCTCAAATTAACCAGGCCTTCATCGGTCACAAACAACGGATTTTGAACTTTTAACTGTTTGCAGGCATCGACTATTTCCTTGATGCGTCCATTGCCAAACCAGATGGCAGTCGGAAAATTCCAATTTGTATTCTGTGGTATCATGGGAGCTTGTTATTTTATGGTTCTTAAATGATATGATTTTGCATGAGTGACATGCTGATAGCCTAATCCTGAAAGGGTAATTCCTCTTCCGGTATTTTTTACACCTGTCCATGCCAGCGCCGGATCGAGGTAATCGCAGCGGTTCATGAATACAGTTCCGGTTTCAACCTGACGACCAAGTTCTGCAGCCTTGAGTTCATCTTCTGTCCAGATGGATGCAGTCAATCCGTAATTCGAATCGTTCATTAACCGGACGGCTTCCCGATCATCGCTCACTTTCATGATTCCAACCACCGGGCCGAAACTTTCTTCCGTCATTACATCCATCGTATGGTTTACATTGATCAAAACCTGTGGTGCAAGGTAAGGTGTTCCCTTTTCCGAGGCGTTGAAATGCGATTCGCTGATTAACGCTTTGGCACCCTGCGCGATGGCATCTTCGGTTTGCTGACGCACAAAAGCGGCTGCACTTGTTTTGACCATCGGGCCAATATTGGTTGAAGCGTCCAACGGATTACCCAAAACATATTCGTTGGTCAGATTCACAAATCCATCGACAAATCGATCGTAAAGATTTTCGTGCACGTAAATCCGTTCAATGCCGCAGCACGATTGGCCGCTGTTGAAAAATGAACCATCAACCAGGTTGTTTACTGCATAATCCAGATCGGCATCCGCACGAACATAGGCCGGATCTTTTCCGCCCAATTCCAAACCACAGGGAATGAATTTCTCGTTCAATGATTTTTGAACTGCAATTCCGGCTTCAACAGAACCGGTAAAATACACACCGTCGATACCTGGATTGCTGATTAAAGCGGCTGTATTTTCATGGTTGAGGTGCAAAATCTGGAAAACGCCTTCCGGTAAACCAGCGGTTCGCGCGGCTTTCAGGTAACGTTCGGCAACCAAAGGTGTCTGGTTAGAGTGTTTCAGAATAACTGCATTTCCGGCAACCAAAGCTGGTACAATCGCATTGACCGAAGTTAAATACGGATAGTTCCATGGGCTTAAAACAGTAACGACACCCAGAGGCTCATGCTCGATCCAACGGCTGAAACCGGCTTTTTCGGCGGGTTTATACGAACTCAATGCCTCATCGGCAATGCCAATCATATAACGGGCACGGTCGACAAATCCGTTAATTTCCCATGGAGACTGACCCAATGGTCTTCCCATCTGCCAGGTGATTTCCAGAGCAATTTCATTTTTATCTTTTTCTATGGCATCTACCAATCCTGAAACATATTTTTTCCGTTCATCTAAAGGTAAACCGGCCCAATCCTGAAAAGCAGACCGGGCTGACCTGAGCGCTTTTTCTATATCGTTCAGATTGTGCTGTTCGCCGGAATAATAAAGTGATCCGTCGATGGGAGAGATGGTTTGTATTTTTGACATATCGTTGGTTTAAATAATTTCAAAATATCTGTTGAGTTGCCAGTCTGTAATGGCTTTCCGCTGCTGCTGATCTTCCCACTCACGTGTATAGGCATAATGATCGACAAACTGATCGCCAAATAAATCGCGGGCCGGAGCAGATGCTTTTAGACGAGCTGCAGCATTTGTTAAAGTGGATGGAAGTAAAAGTGCCTCATCATAGTTAACGGCATAGGCATTTCCGGCAATCGGTTGATTGGGTTCAATCTGATTCTCAATTCCCCAAAGCCCTGAACCGATTGCTGCTGCAAGCGCCAGATAAGGATTGATATCGGCAGCGGCCACCCGGTATTCCACCCGTTGCGATTTTGGCGTTCCCGGAATGGCACGAATGGCGCAGGTCCGGTTGTCCAAGCCCCAGGAAGCAGCCGTTGGTGCCCAAAATCCCGGAATGAGGCGGGTGTAACTGTTGCATGATGAGGCAACCATGGCTAAAAATTCGGGCATCAGTTTTTGCTGACCTCCGATAAACCAGCGCATAATGTCGGACATATTGTGCTCTTTTTTGTCATCAAAAAAAGCGGAAGTGCCATTGTCGTTCTTAAGCGAAATATGCAAATGTCCTGATTGTCCGGGGTAATCCCCTGACCATTTGGCCATGAACGTAGCCATCAGGTTATTTTTCTGGGCCAACACTTTCATGAAGGTTTTGAAAAGGATGGCATTGTCGGCGGCTTTCAGTGCGTCCGAATATTCAAGTGCTGCTTCAATGACTCCGGGGCCGGTTTCAGTATGCAGTCCTTCAATGGGCATATCCATTTCCTTGGCCATTTGCAATATCTGGTGATACAAATCGGCATGAGCCGAATTCCGTAAAATGGAATAGCCAAAATTTCCAGGTGTAATGGGTTTTAAGTTTTTGTATTTTTTCTCCCGGATACTATCCGGAGTTTCGTCAAAAAGGAAAAATTCAAACTCGGCAGAAGCCGTGGCAGACAGACCGATTTTTTTTAACCGGGCTAATACTTTTTTCAGAATTGACCGGGGACAGACTGCGGCAGCAGCATCTCCGAAAAAGTCGGCCAAAAATAAAACCGACTGATTATTTTCCGTCGGAAGCATCCGGCAACTCGCAGGATCAATGCGTGCCCATGCATCCGGAAATGCAGTGTTCCAGCCGGTAAACGAATCCTTGTCATACAGCTGATCATTGGTATCCCAGCCAAAAATGACATCACAAAATCCGAGTCCATTTTCGAGCGCTGAATCGAATTTTTTCTTTTGAATGTACTTTCCACGCATAACACCATCACAATCCGTAACGGCAACTTTCACATTTTGAATCTGCTTTTCTTCAATCAGTTTTCTTGCGCTCTGAATATCAACAACGGGCTCTGGATTCATAGTTCAAATTTTATACAATGATAATGTTTCTATTAAACAGTGAGTTCACTGAGAGAAATATTTTTTTTACCACAAAGTCATGAAGGATCTAACTTACACTATGATTAATGTGCTGAATAACTATGCGTTGTGAGTCTTTAATGCCTTCAAAATGAGGCTCTGAACTTGTTAATCCGAAAATTCGAAGCGTCATGCCGGTCATCCTGAATTCATTTCAGGATTGTTTCGGCATCTCATCGGGGAGGATGCTCCCTTCGACACGCTTCGCTGCTCAGGGAGCGGCACTTCGATCAACATTCACTATTCGAGCCGCTGCCTGAGTAGCCCGGCGGAAATCTTAAAATCAGCTTTGACATGATTGGGCATATCGAAGGCAGAATGCGGATGCGGATGCAAAATGACAAATGACAAAGAAAATTGAAGTTTTTAAGTGCATTTGAAAGGTATATGGGCAGATCCCGAAACAAGTTCGGGATGACGATTCTAATATCAGATTCTCAAGTTCGGAGCGTCATGCCGAACTTGTTTCGGCATCCCCTCGCAAATCACTTACATTTTTCTTAAATTAGTACAAACTCTTTCATCATGCGGAAAGGCTTTGTATATATCCTGTCGAATCAGAACCGAACTACTTTTTACACTGGAGTTTCTAATGCAATTAAGCGAAGAGCTTTGGAACACAAAACAGGGATAGGTTCTGCATTTACTAAAAAATACAATCTGGTCGATTTGGTTTATTTCGAAAAAATTGAAGGATTGGAAGAATGCATCCAGCGGGAGAAACAATTAAAAAACTGGCATCGGGAATGGAAAATCAATCTGGTTAAAGAAGATAATCCTGAAATGCTAGATTTGGCTAAAGAATGGTACTTGGAAGTTGATGAACAGTTGGTAATTAAAAGCGGCTGGAATGATGTGAGTTTATAAAATTTGAAGATGCGGAATAATACATGATTTTTGGTATGCGGGTAGATAACGAAACAAGTTCGGGATGACTTTCTGATCATGGCAGTCCGAAACTCGAAGCGTCATGCCGAACTTGTTTCGGCATCTCATCGAGGAGGATGCTCCCTTCGACACGCTACGCTGCTCAGGGAACGGCGCTTTTGCGAACATTCACCGCCACAGCCGCTGCCTTCGCGCGAAGCAGTAATAGGCAGAAGGCGGAAAGCGGACATAATGCGTATTTAGGTAACAGACATAAGGGACACTGAAATTTGAAGGTGTGCGAACAGATCCTGAAACAAGTTCGGGATGACTTTCTGATCATGGCAGTCCGAAACTCGAAGCGTCATGCCGAACTTGTTTCGGCATCTCAACTGATCAGCTTCAAACACAAAAAAAGCCGCTCCCTTTTCAGGAAAGCGGCTTTTGTATTTTTTGCCGTAGAGACGTTGCATGCAACGTCTCTACAACCAATAACGCAATGTATTATTCTTCGTGTGCGGCCAGCAGCACTTCCAGGATTTTCTTTCCGGCAGCAGCAACGCTGGTGCCGGGACCGAAAATGGCAACCACACCGGCATCGTACAGGTATTGATAATCCTGAGCAGGAATTACACCACCGGCAATGACCATGATGTCTTCGCGGCCCAGTTTTTTCAATTCGGCAATAACCGATGGAACCAGGGTTTTGTGCCCTGCAGCCAGTGACGAAACTCCCAATACATGCACATCGTTTTCAACGGCTTGTTTGGCGGCTTCTTCCGGAGTCTGGAACAGCGGTCCCATGTCCACGTCGAAACCTAAGTCGGCATAACCGGTTGCAACAACTTTTGCACCGCGGTCGTGTCCGTCCTGACCCATTTTGGCAATCATAATACGTGGCTGACGGCCTTCCAATTTGGCAAATTTGGTGGCCAGATCCTGCGCTTCCTTGAAGGTAGAATCGTTTTTACTTTCTGCTGAATACACGCCTGAAATAGTTCTGATTACTGCTTTATAACGTCCAACATGTTTTTCGCATGCGTAAGAAATTTCGCCCAAAGAAGCGCGTTTCTGTGCTGCTACGATAGCCAGTTCCAACAGGTTACCTTCGCCGGTTTCAACACATTTGCTGAGCACTTCCAAAGCTGCCTGACATTCTTCTTCATTGCGTTCGGCACGCAATTTATTCAATCGTTCGATCTGTGACAAACGAACTGCTGTATTGTCGATTTCGAGAATATCAATCGGGTCTTCTTTTTCCAAACGGTATTTGTTTACGCCGATAATTCCCTGGGTACCGCTGTCGATGCGACCCTGTGTGCGGGCAGCAGCTTCTTCGATGCGCATTTTTGGAACTCCGGTTTCAACGGCTTTCGACATACCTCCGAGTTTTTCAACTTCTTCGATCAGTGCCCAAGCTTTATTTACCAGTTCGTTGGTCAACGTCTCTACATAATAAGAACCTCCCCATGGGTCAACTTCGCGGCAGATTTCGGTTTCCTGCTGAATGTAAAGCTGTGTGTTACGCGCGATACGGGCAGAAAAGTCGGTTGGCAAAGCGATAGCTTCGTCGAGTGCGTTGGTGTGCAGCGATTGGGTGTGACCCAAAGCGGCAGCCATTGCTTCGATAGTCGTGCGGCCAATGTTATTGTATGGATCTTGTTCTGTCAACGACCAGCCTGAAGTCTGACAATGCGTGCGCAATGCCATCGATTTTGGGTTCTTTGGGTTGAACTCTTTCACCATCTTGGCCCAAATCATTCGTGCAGCGCGCATCTTGGCAATTTCCATGAAGTGGTTCATGCCCACCGCCCAGAAGAACGATAAACGTGGTGCGAAAGCGTCGATGTCGATTCCGGCTTTAACACCAGTGCGAAGGTATTCCAGACCGTCGGCAAGCGTGTAAGCCATTTCGATATCGGCAGTTGCACCAGCTTCCTGCATGTGGTATCCGGAGATAGAAATCGAGTTGAATTTTGGCATTTTCTGAGAAGTAAACTCGAAAATGTCGGCAATAATTTTCATCGAGAATTCGGGTGGATAGATGTAAGTGTTACGCACCATAAATTCTTTCAGGATATCGTTTTGGATGGTACCTGCAAGCTGATCTAAGGTTGCGCCCTGCTCCAGCGCAGTTACAATGTAGAACGCCAGTACCGGAAGTACAGCGCCATTCATGGTCATTGAAACCGACATTTTATCCAATGGAATTTGGTCGAACAGGATTTTCATGTCGAGAATCGAGTCGATAGCCACACCGGCTTTACCAACGTCGCCAACCACACGTGTGTGATCGGAATCGTATCCGCGGTGAGTCGCCAAGTCGAACGCTACCGACAAACCTTTCTGGCCGGCAGCAAGGTTACGACGATAGAAAGCATTTGATTCTTCGGCAGTTGAGAATCCGGCATACTGACGCACAGTCCAGGGCTGCATGGCGTACATCACCGAGTAAGGTCCGCGCAGATAAGGAGCAACACCGGCAGCATAGTTCAGGTGTTCCATGCCTTCGAGGTCCTCTTTGGTGTAAACGGGTTTCACCGGAATCTGTTCCGGGGTAATCCAGTTCTTTTCAATCTTATTTTCAG
>JBAWZG010000190.1:0-8682 GCA_037143155.1 Bacteroidia bacterium | reverse complement strand
GAAAGCTTTTGCGGATCAGCTTTTGTGAATTCAACAGAATCATTTTTTCCGTCTGACCTGATGATGATTTCAAGTACCTTTCTTCGTTCTCCTCTTTTGATTTCAATTACTTCACCACTGGTTGGTGCAGTAAATAAAATGGCCGGATTATTTTTATCGAAGAATATCGGTTCTCCTGCTTTTACCAGTTGACCAGCCTTGACCAGAATCTTGGGAGCAAGTCCGGGAAAATCCGTAGGTTTGATGGCAAACTGTTCTGCTTCGATCGAAGTAGACAGAATTTTTTCAGCTTCGCCTATTAAATGGATGTTTAATCCACGTTTTAATCTGATCACCTTTGACATGGTAGGCTTTCGTATAGTTAGTTTTGAGATTTTAAAAGTAATAATTTAAAATCTTTTAATAATCTTTGTTTTACTAACTAAGGTGGACTGAAATAATAGCCGTCCTTAAAGCGTTAGAAATAAACGTATCGGAAATGAACTTGACTGGCAGATGCCATTTGTGGGTCCATTTGAATTTAAAATTCATTAAAATGAGTCTGAAAACAACCCTTTTATTCATCTTTCTACATATTATATTAACGTTAAATTCTTTGGCCGTAGAAAAAACGGATAAGTACTATTATGAGAATGCTGTTTACCGCGATGAAATAAAATCGGTTCAGTTGTACCGGGTTGGTAATGAGCTTTCTAATCCTGTTATAGAACTTGGAAGCGATGTTAAACTGATTCTAAAATTTGATGAACTTACTGAAGATGTAAAGAACTATTCGTATACAATCATTCATTGCGATGTAAACTGGAATGAATCTTTTATTTCGCAGAATGAATATTTGTCTGAAAACCCTGATAATCCGGTGAGCGATTATGCCATCAGCAATAACACAACAATCAAATTTGTGAACTATCAGCTTCAGATTCCGAATGAAGATTGTACACCAAAGTACTCAGGAAACTATGCTTTGGTTGTATTTGAGGATAATAACCGCGAAAATCTGGTTTTAATTCAGCGTTTTTATGTCTTTGAACCGAAGGTTCGGATTGAAGGGCTGGTGAAAAGAGCCACATTTGATGCATTTAATGGTGAAAATCAAGAGGTCGATTTCAAGGTAATCAATGACGAGCTAAAATTCAAAAATCCAGCTGAGGACATTAAGATAGTATTGATGCAGAATCACAGGTGGGATAATGCCATCCGGAATTTGAAACCCAGTTTCATTCGGGAAAATATACTCGAATACGACTACGATAAAGAAAACGTATTTCCCGGAGGAAACGAATTCCGATTTTTCGATATCCGCACAAACCGCCATCCCGGAGAAAATGTTGGCAATATACAGTTTGTCAGACCGTATTATCATGTTTCATTGCTGCCTGATGCTATCAGGAGTAATAAAAAGTATATACCATACAGTGAAATGAACGGAAATTTTGTGGTTGAAAGTCAGGATAGGGTTTCTGATGTTGATACGGAATGCGACTATGAGTTTGTGCATTTTTCGCTTCCTATGGAGAGCCCGCTGGTTGGCAGTTCAGTAAACGTTTTTGGAGCTCTGACGGGATGGAATGCCAATAAGACCAACGAAATGAAATGGAATTTTGAAACGGCCAGGTATGAATTGTCCTTACTTTTAAAGCAAGGTTATTACAATTACCAATATGCATATATTGCACAGAATTCAAAAAAGGCAGATCTGGTAAACCTCGAAGGAACTTATTTTGTCACCGAAAATGAATATCAGATTTTTGCCTATTACCGCGATCAGGCAAGCCGTTATGATCGTTTAGTCGGTTATGTGAAAATCAATTCAGCAGTGAAATAGAGCAGAAGTATTGAAGTTTAGCAGAGCCCTTCCTTTTATCGAACAATTTTTAGAGGACTTTCTTCAGGGGTGAAATGTAAAATAAATGAGAATTCAGAGCCTTTGCCCATTTTTGAATTAACCTTAAGGCTACCTCCGATTAGGCGCACATAATGCTGTGCAATCGACAAACCAAGTCCGGTGCCTTCATAGGCACGAATGGTTCTGTTGTCAAGCTGGTGAAAACGTTCAAAAATACGTTTCTGATCTTTCTCATCAATTCCAATACCGGTATCACGTACAAAAAATTCCAATTGGTTGAATGCAATACTCCTGTACCCAAATTCAACTTCTCCATCCACAGTAAATTTAATCCCATTATCAATCAATTTGTAAAGGATGGCATGTAGAAGAATAGGATCAGTTGAGATCGTAAATTTCGGATTTGAATTATCAATGAATACCTTTAACTGAATGGATTTTTTGTCCTCCAGTTCATAGACAAAATCCTTGTAGAGATTGGCCATGATATCATTTATTTTGCAAGGCACTTTTTTTACGACCAATGTGTCACTTTCAATTTTTGAAAGACTAATCATGTCGTTAATCAGTGTGAGCAGCAATTTACCGTTGGTAATGATAATCTCAATAAACTTAGCCTTTTCCTCATCGTCAAAGTCAGCTGATCCGATCATTTTTGAGAACCCGATGATTGCGTTCATTGGCGTACGGATTTCATGCGAAATATTGGCCAGGAAAGAAGTTTTCAAACGGTCGGCCTCTTCTGCTTTTATTTTGGCCTCTTCCAATTTGATTTCCACCAATTTTCGTTTGGTAATGTCGCGTGCAAGCGAAATCACCGAATGATCATTCAGCCGGGCAATGCGCATCTCAAACAAGGCAGACGATCCTTCAATTTCGAGGGCGTATTCTATGGTTTCGATGGAATCAAATTCGATGCAGTTTTGAATACATTGGAAAATTCTGCTCGACATTTTTTCTGAAAATCCTACCTCGAAGATGGAATTGCCTACAATATCCTCTGGCTTTATTTGAAAACCTTCCGATTCCTTAAAGACAAAGTCAACATATATACCATCTTTGTCGATAATGAAAAACAAATCCGGAACGGCTTCCAAAAGTACCTGATAGCGTAGCTTATTTTCTTCAAGGTCATGAATCAAACGTTGTTTGTCGGTAACATCCAAAAAGAGACTGACAATTTGATTTTCAGTTAACCTGAATGTGACCACATCGAAATATTTATCAAGCCTTTCGAGGTAAAATGAAAAATGATTCTTTTTGGATTTTAAGTATTGCTTATTCCACTCAAATGAATCCCTGAAAACTTTCGGAAAAACATCATCAGCCTCCTGGTCTTTTATTTCGCGAGATGTAATCCGGAAATTCCTTTCAAAAGCGAGGTTCGTTTTTCGCACAACCAAATGCGAAGGAGTTCCGAACTCGTCACTGGCAATCTCGAGCAACAACATGCCAACCGGAAGGCTACGGATGGTTTGATTAATAAGCCTCTCTGTATCTTCTTTTTGTTCGGTCAGATTTTTTATCGCATTTTGAAAGTTCCATGAAATAAACAATGAAATCAGATAGAAAGCCGAAAGCGAAAGAAATGGATTTATAAATATTCCTTCAGCGTCCCAGTGAAATTTAAATATTGAACCGGTAAATCCAGCCAGATAAACTCGTAAAAAGATGGTTAGCAACGAAATTCCAAAATAAATGGAAAGGTCTCTTTTTTTATCGCTGTAGATCAGGAAGATCAGAAAAAATGGAATCAAAGTCCATAAAGTGTAGGATAACGAGAGCTGCTTTGGAACAATGGCAATGGAGTCGGCGATGAAGAAGAAATATGGAATAAGCGGAGCCAGAAAAAAAATACGAATGACCCAGCGCATATGGACATTTCGCAATCCGTATAAAGCAATTCCGAAAATAATGATGATCGCAATGTCACCCGGCAAGCATTCATTCTTAGGTAAACCAGTCAGGTCAATGGCAAACAGGCCAAGTCCAACGATCAATCCAAGAATAATAAAAACATAAAGTCCAACGATTTTCATGATATCGTTCTTGGCTTCAAGTTGGTAGCGGCTTATAATTGATTTAGTTATTCTTTTCAGCATCGAATAGCGACAACATTCAGTTTTTTGAGGCAATAAATATAACAAAATTTAAATTCCAACGGTAATCTGATCCATTTAAGCTGAATTTTGAAATGTGATTTTTATTAGTAATTAGACGCTAAGGAAGTCATAGTTTTGCAATGATAAGGATTGAGAATTTATTCTAAAAAAGATAATATGTCAAAAGGATTTTTTAATGTACCGGATATAAAAAATGAACCCATTAAAAGTTATGCTCCAGGCTCGCCGGAGCGGGTTGAGTTAAAGAAAATGATCAGTCATCTGAGATCTGTTGAGGTGGAGTTACCTATGATTATTGGAGGTAATGAAGTCACAACTGACAGGCGAATCCGCATTTCGCCTCCTCATGATCACAAGCACACACTGGGTTATTATTACCAGGGCGATGCTTCACATGTTCAAATGGCCATTGATGCTGCTATGATAGCTCGCGAAAAATGGAATACAATGGCATGGCATCATCGTGCAGCTATTTTTCTGAAAGCAGCCGATTTATTCGCCGGTCCGTACCGTGCAAAAATTAATGCGGCAACAATGCTTGGCCAGTCCAAGAATGCTTTTCAGGCTGAAATTGATGCGGCATGTGAAATGGCCGATTTCTTCCGGTTTGGAGTTCGTTGCATGACCGATATTTATAAAATGCAGCCCGAATCGGCACCCGGAATATGGAATTACAATGAATTCAGGGCATTGGAAGGCTTTGTTTTTGCACTGACGCCATTCAATTTCACTTCCATTGCCGGAAATCTACCGGCAGCACCAGCCATGATGGGAAATGTAGTCGTTTGGAAACCTTCGAAAACTGCGGTTTATTCAGCTTCAGTAATCATGGAAGTTTTTCAGGAAGCTGGTTTGCCTGATGGTGTTATCAATCTGGTATATGTCGGTGGCCCGACAGCTGCAGATGTTGTTTTACAGTCGCCTGATTTCGGTGGGATCCATTTTACCGGATCAACCGGAGTATTTCAGGGGATGTGGAAAACTATTGGAGAGAATATCTGTAAATATAAATCCTATCCGCGCATTGTGGGCGAAACAGGCGGCAAGGATTTTATTTTTGCTGATGCATCTGCTGATCCTCAGGCTTTAGCTGTTGCGATGCTCCGCGGATCTTTCGAATATCAGGGGCAAAAATGTTCTGCTGCATCACGGGCGTATATTCCTAAAAGTATTTGGGATGAGGTACGCGAACGGTTTGGTAAAGAGCTTGCTACGGTAAAGATGGGACCTCCTGAAGATTTTACCAATTTTGTGAATGCAGTAATCGATGAATCATCGTTCGACAAACTGGCTGGTTTTATTGAAAGTGCACGCACCGATGCCGATGCGGAAGTGTTGTTTGGCGGAAAATGCGATAAATCGGTTGGTTATTTTATTGAACCAACTGTGATTCTGGCAAAAAAACCTGATTACATCACCATGGTCGAAGAATTGTTTGGGCCGGTACTTACCATTTTTGTTTATGAAGATGAAGCGTTGGACCGAACACTTGACATTCTGGATAAATCATCGATTTACGCGTTAACCGGAGCAATATTCTCGCAGGATCGTTACAGCATTGAGCGACTTGCCAAGCGTTTGGAGAATTCGGCGGGTAATTTTTACATCAATGATAAACCAACCGGAGCAACTGTTGGTCAGCAACCTTTTGGTGGAGCACGAGGCTCGGGAACCAACGATAAAGCTGGTTCGGTGTTCAATTTTCTTCGGTGGACTTCTATCCGGACGATAAAAGAAACTTTTGTTTCGCCAAAGAATTATATGTATCCTAACTTTCTACCTGATAAGGATTAGAAAATATATTTTCAAAAAAGGAGACGAATTTATTCATCTCCTTTTTTTATGTGCAGGAAAAACCTATTTTTGCTTAAAATCATCACGATGAAAGCCAAAGAATTAGTTGTCAGAATTTTAAAGCCATTCATAAGCAAATACCTCATTGCGTTTGTACTGTTTGTTGTTTGGATCATGTTTTTTGATGAAAACAATCTAAGGCAACACCGACAGAATCTAAATGAACTTGCGCTTCTGCAAGAACAGGTTAGTTTTTACAAAAACAAAATTGTAGCTGATAAGCGAAAATTGTACGAACTGCAAACGAACGATGCTAACCTTGAAAAGTTTGCACGCGAACAATTTTTGATGAAAAAAGCTGATGAAGATATTTATGTCATCGTTGAAGAGAATTGAAAATAAGACATCTTGGTCTTTATTTGCAGCATATAGGTAGTTTCAGCTACCCCAATAACAATCAAAATCAACTCCATTAACTGCCTCAATTAGCTTATATTAAGTTAATTGAATCAATTTGCCAGAAATTTATTTTTTTCTTTGATTTAAGGATGATATTTGCTATATTTCTTCAATAAAGTTGGACAGAATTTTTCGAAACCAATTAATCGGCAGAAATCAGATTAACAAACAAAAACTCGATTTACTAAAATAAATGTTTTCAGGTGAATCTAAACACAAACATATTTAAGATAGAAACCAATCACATACCTCCAAAACAGGGGCATGTATTGATTGCAGAACCTTTTTTGAGCGGAAGCTATTTTAACCGGTCGATTATAATTCTTGCATCCTATTCTGAAAATGGAGCAGTGGGTTTTATCCTGAATAAAAAAGTGGATTATCCAGTAGAGGATCTTTTTGTAGATTTTCCTGATTTTGATTCTGAAATTCATATCGGAGGTCCGGTTGGCACCGATTCAATCTATTTCATACACACTTTGGGTGATGTGATTCCGGGAAGCATACTGATAAAGGAAAATTTATACTGGGGTGGCGATTTTGATACATTAAAAATGCAAATCAAACTTGGACTTGTTCATCAGAACCAAATCCGCTTCTTTTTAGGGTACTCTGGTTGGAATGCCGGTCAACTTGAAGAAGAAATCAACGAAAATTCGTGGTTGGTAGCCGATTTACCTCAGGCTGATCTGATGAACATCGAAGAAGATGTCATGTGGAATGAATCCGTCAGGGCTATGGGTGGAAAATATTCCATGTGGGAAAACTTCCCGGAAAATCCTTCTCTCAATTAGTCAAACTTTGATTGAATTCTTCGCTGATTTTCCTTATCGTATGATTAAAAAACCGTTTTCCTTCAAAACCTACGATCCATCTAATCCCATCAATCGCATTAACAATTAGAATTTCATCTGCTTCACGAATATCCTGAAGTGAAATTCCAGGCTCCTCACTAAACTCCAAGTTGAATTTAGAGAAGATTTTAAGCATCAATGGACGCGTCACATCCAAATATGCTCCTTGAGCGATGCTTGCTCCGCGGACTGTTTTCCCTTTCAGAACATAAATATTGGATTCCGAAATTTCAACAATATGGTTTTCAGTATTAATGATTAGGAAATGATCTGTCATTGGATTTGTTAGCTGGTTTCGGGCGATATTCCAATAGATTTCAGAACCGATAGAAAGCATGGAAATAATCGAAGCAGGTTTCTTAATTTCATCAAAAGCCTCCACATACAAACCTTTTTCATTCAGTTCATAAGCGGTGTTTTCAAGTTTTTCCGATTGAATGGTATAATGTATTTTCAATTCTGAAAACCGGAATGTAACGATAAAAACTGCACCCAGAAAATGTTTATTTTTCGTGAGTGTCCTTTCCAGTTGCCGCTTCAGGCCAGATCCATCGTTGGCAGTGAGATCTGCGAATGACTGGCCAAAAATCCTAAGCTTGCGTTTAATAAGGTCCAGTGTCTCTTTGAAAAAAGGGAATGCTGTGCGCACCGACCTGATTTTTTCTGAAAAGAGGAATCCATCCGATTCAGGAAGTGAAATCCGGTATTCTTCGGTTGGGACAAATGTGCCATTGACTAAAATATACTTGCCTTTGTTCATTGGTTCACTAATGAAATGAAAAGGTATCTTTTTTAGTTTGAATTACAATCGGAAGAGCTTGTCAATAAACGATGTAAACAACTGCGGATTTAACATGATTGGAAAAATAAAACCAAACAATGCTCCCAGAAAGTGAGCATCATGCGCCACATTGTCTTTCTGTTTCATGCTCATTTGATAGGAATAAACCAGGTATAGTCCTGCAAATACAATCCCTGGAATTGGCAGAATCATAAAGAATAAAATACTACCCCACGGATCGAAGAATATGGCAGCAAAAAGCACAGCTGATACTGCTCCGGAGGCACCTACAGAGTTGTAAAAATAGTTGTTACGGTGTTTGATCAGGGCATAAATATTTGAAACAAGGATACCTCCAAAATAGAGCAGTAAATAATACTGGATGTATTTATTTCCAAAATTGTATTTGAAAAATGCTTCGATTACCTGCCCGAAGGAAAACAGAACGATCATATTCACAAACAGATGTTCCCAGTTGGCATGTATAAAAGCATGGGTTACGAGCCGGTGATATTCCCTTTTATAGATTATTTTACTGGCATTGAACTGTAAGTTTTCCATCAGTTTTCGGCTGTTGAAAGCAGCATAAGAAACAACCACTGTAATCAAAATCAATATAATCGTCATGCGTATGGAATTAATGTAATATTCGGTATATCATTTCTCGTTGCAGGTCAGCTTGTGTTGCCGAAACATTGCCCCAACCTTTTGACTTCATGTCATATTCGCGTAAAATGGCAACGATCTCGACCAGTTTTTTAATGTTGTAATTCTTTGCTGCAGCGACATAATCTTTTATGAAAAATGGATTCACGCCCAATGCAG
>JBAWZG010000189.1:0-8692 GCA_037143155.1 Bacteroidia bacterium | reverse complement strand
CAAACCAATTGTTTCTGCAGAGGTTTTCCATCAAAAAATTCCTGTAATAACCGGATGGCATGCAGACTTCCCTGGCTGTGCGATGCAATGATAATCGGGCGTTTCTTGTTGTAGTGCTTCAGGTAATACTTAAACGCAGTCTTTAGGTCCTGGTATGCAAGTTCAAAAGCAGCCTTTGCTTGCGGCGTATCGAAGACATAAAAAGCCTCCATATTTCCCTGACGATATCGGGGAGCAAACACGCGGCAACTGCCGTTAAAAACTGTGGTCTGGAACAGGATCGACAAGTTGTCGGTATTGTTATTGACGACGGTATCGCGCAAATCGGCATTCCAGGGCGAAGTTTTTTCCTCTCCGAAGTAGGAAGTCGGATGAATGAAAAACACATCGGCACGGGTGTCGCGAACTTCATCTTTCAAAAAAGCAGGAATTACATCGCTGTTATCCTCCTTGAATGGTGATGCGGCCCAATACTTCAGATCGCTGTAATCGGGCGCCGGACCGGTGTTTGGACCGGCTTCTGAATTTCTGGGCTGAGCTTCAACCGAGATTGATAAAATTATGATTGTCAAGAGTAGTGTAATTCGTTTCATCGTTCAGAAAAATTGAGATAGTAAAACATTGTTTAAATTCTATTCCTTACTTTTTCGCCCCTTCCCCAACCCTACCCCAAACGGGGAAGGGAGTTCCGAAATCGAAGTTCTGAAAAGTTTCCTATTTTGAACAAAATTCCGAACCTGTAGTACATAAAGTCCCCCATTTGGGGGATTAGGGGGCCTTTTTTACAGGTTTATTACTCATTTCGAAACGTAAAGTTCCTCCTTGTGCAATTTCGGAATGCATAAACCAAAACCGGTCAAGCAGAACATCATTCAGCCATATTTTACTGACATATTTATTTCGGGGCGCATAATTATCGGCCACAATTGTCAGAACCTTTTCACCCATTTTGATCTCTGCTTTTTTGAAAAGAGGCGTTCCAATCTGGTAAACATCCGATCCGGCCATCGGGTAAAAGCCCAGGGCACTGAACACATACCAGGCCGATAAAGTTCCGGCATCGTCATCGCCGTCGATGCCATCGTAGCCGGCGCCATACTTGTTATCCAGGATCCAGCGCACCCATTTTTGGGTCAGATCGGGCCGTCCGGCAGCGTTGAAAAGGTATGCCGCATGCAAATCGGGCTCATTGCCATGCCAGTAGTACGAACCGGGAGTCACCGTTCCCCGGGTTGAATCGGAAAGTGCAAAGAAATCATTCAGTTCTTTCACAAAATATTCCTTGTTCTTAAACAGAGAAATCAAACCTTCCGGACTAAAAAACAGAGCCCAGCGCCATTGCAGAGCGCTTCCCTCCACATAAGCTTTGGTATATTCTTCCTTAAAATCGAGGTAAGTCAATTTGAGCGGATCAAATTTTTCATCAAACTTTCCGGATGAAAACCGTCCCTGAAAGTATTGGGTTTCCGGGTTCCATATATTGTGATAAAATTGGGAGTGATCGGCAAATAACTTAACATCTTCGGTGTGCCCAAGAGCTTTTGCCAGTTTCGAAACGGCATCGTCGGCATAGGCATATTCGAGCGTTTTACTCACCGATTGATCCATCAAATCAGCCGGACAATATTGGTATTTCAGGCAATCGGCCATACCTTCCCGGGGTTTAAAACCATCTTTCGGAGGGTCAATCCCCAATGCTGCTTTTCGCATGGCCTGATAGGCTGTCTCCACATCAAAATTCTGAATGCCTTTCTGATAAGCCTCCGAAATCACAATGTCGGCCGAAGCACCCAGCATCGAACCGGTATAACCATAGCCCGAAGGCCAGCGTGGCAATACGCCGCCCTGTTCGCACATTTTAACCAGCGAAACCATCATATCGCGCTGATCTTTGGGATCAATCAGCGTCAACAGCGGATGTATGGTGCGGAAAGTATCCCAGAGGGATAAGTCGGTGAAATATCTGAAATCAGTGGTTTGATGCACTTTTTTATCGAAACCCATGTAGTCGCCATTGGCATCATTGAACAAGGTTGGCATTTGAAGTGAACGATACAGAGCCGAGTAAAATATCTTCTGCTGATCCGGTGTTCCGCCTTCAATTTTGATGAGCGAAAGCTTGTCTTCCCAGACCTGACTGGCTTTCTGCTGAATGGCATCAAAACTTAATTGGGCTGCTTCAGCTTCCAGATTGGCCCGCGCATTTTCGATACTCACATACGAAATACCCAGCCGAAGTTCAACAAGCTGATCGGCATTTCCTTTACTGAAACTCAGATCAACGCCAATTTGATCGCCTTTTATTGCTGCCTTATTATTGAAGAACTGCTGACCGGACCAAACTCCAAATCCGGAAAAAGGCTGACTGAAACGGGCTGTAAAATAAACTTTTTCGCCACCATACCTTCCGGCAAATGAACCGAATGTGCGGATAGTTCCCGTGACTTCCTGCCTTTCGGGATAAATCCGGACTTCACCTTCGGCTGCTTTATTTTTTCCCAGCGCACTTGAAACATCAATCAAAATATGCGGTAACTCTTTTCCGGAGAAAGTATAACGATGTACGCCTACCCTTTCGCTGGCAGTTAATTCGGCCAGAATGCCCTTCTTGGGGAATTTCACCGCATAATATCCGGGAAAAGCCACTTCGTCGCGATGCGAGAATTTACTGTATTTCCCTTCGCGGTAGTTCTTTTGCCCATTATCTCCAGTAGCTGGGATCACCCTGAAATGACCGCCTTCGTAGGCCCCGGTGCCTATCATCCGGGTATGGCTGAAGCCCATGATTTTGTGATCGCCATAGTAGTATCCGGCAGTGCTGACGGTATTTTCATCGAAAAAATTGGCGCCCAGAAAAAATTCGGTGTCCGGACTCAGGCGAACCATTCCGAAAGGAAGCGTTGCACCGGGAATATCATCTCCGCTGGTATAGGAAGGAAAACCTCCTGTACCAATAAACGGATCGACCAGTTGCCCAAGTTCTCCGGGTTTTGCCGAAACAGCCAGCTGTCCGGTCTTTACGCTTGCCGCCCGCTGATAAGTTATGGCGATTCCAAATATGACCAGTACAAAAATGGCCAACACCGACAAAATAAAATATAACAGGTACTTCAGTATTCTTTTCATTTGATCACCGGATTATTTCTTCGCTTTTTTATAATTGATTTGTAAAGACTTCTGTTTTTCTGAAATAGAAAGCAAAAATCCCTTGCAAAGCGCTTCGCCTTTGTGAATTGTTTTTGTTCCGGTATCATCATCCGTCAATTCATAATCAGCAGCTTTATCCAATCCCCGCAATTTTACCGTGATCGATTCATCCGGACAATTTTGTCTCCGGAAAGCGATGACGACGCCATCGTTTTCTTTCGGCCGGTTAAGCTGATAAGCCAGCCAAACGTCGTCTCCTGTATTGTTTTCACTTGCTGTAAGCGGGTAATAATCAGCATAAAAATACGGGCGCAGGTTTTTGTAATCCTGAATCCGTTTCTGAATGGCCGGTACCGGTTCGGAGTTTTTTCCGGTAACCTCCCAGTTCATCACCGCGGTTCCGCCCAATCCTGAACGGAAAGTATAGCCATCCGTTTTATAAATAGCTGTTCCATGTATTGGCAGATAGAAGTTCAATCCGTAGGTATGACACTGGTAACCATTGGGTTCGCCATACTGGTAATCGGTGCGCCAAAGCGGGGCACTTCGCGAGGTCGTTTCCAGATCGAGACGCCGGCCACCACTGGCACAATTGTCGATCAGGAGCTTCGGGAAACGAACCAGCAAACTGTCCCAAAAGGCATAAAGTCCTTCAATGTGTTTGATTTCCGAAATTCCAACCCGATCAGGTTTGTCGTTGGCATCCCAGTAGGGTTTCGGGTCGAAATTGAAATCCTGCCGGTAATAATCGATGCCTTCTTTTTTTAGAAATCCTGAAATATAGTCGGTTAACCAGATCCGTGCCTGGTCATTTCCCAAATCGAGGAGCGAGTTTTTACTTTTCGGAAGTTTAATCAGCCATTCCGGATGTTCGGTGTAAAGCTGTGTTCCTTCCATGACCCGTTCGGGTTCGAACCAGACCATGAATTTAGCGCCGGTTTGATGCACCGCATCGGCCACCGGTTTTAATCCGTTGGGGAAGCGTGTTTTTTCAACGGTCCAGTTGCCCACATGCTGATGCCATTGTCCGCCCTTGATCAATCCGTTGCAACCGGTGTACCAACCAGCATCGAGCCAAAATACTTCAGGTAAAATATCGAACTGCTTGTAGCGTTTTACCAACGCAGTGGCAAATTCTTCCGTCAGACATTCGTATTCGCCGCAGGGTGCCGGGTCGCCGTAATCAAAACTTCCGGAAAGCGGATATTCGGCAAATTTGCCATCAATTTTGCGCGAATGATGCGCCAGAATAAATTGCCTGAACTGGTTGTGACCGATCATCCGGTCCTCACCTTTCCAAAACAGCAGGCAAATTTTCGGCGTACGAATCTCTTCTTTCGGATTCAGCACCAAATGCATTTTTTCCATGCCCGATTTCACCGAAACCGATTTGTCATCAGCCTGCAAAACATCGGCAAACCATTTGCCGGTCCAGCCCACAGCAACCATGATTCCCTGTTGGCCGGGCATTTCGATGTTGAAAAACGGGAAAGCGGTATGATCCGAAGAACGTCCGCCGGAAGGAGTCATGTAAATACTTTTACCGGCCTCCAAATTCTCATCAACTGGCTGAAAATCGGCCCGCTCGGCATTGCTTCCTTTGGCATGATGTAAGACAAAATTCCCTTTCGTTCCGGCATTAAAAGCGTAATCAATGACCGAAGCTTTTTCCAGAATAGGCGTTGCTGATCCGGAGGTATTTGAGAATTTCAACACCCATTCAACCGAAGGAAAATCAGGAAAGTAGGTGACGGTACATTTAACTACTAAACCACTTTTCGGATCGGTATAAGTGTACTGCATTTCTTCCGCATTCGGCTCTTTTGATTTCAGTTTCTCAACACGATAGCCCCAGCTTTTGATGAAGGTATCCGAACTTTTCCCGCCGTAGAAAAACGAAAATGGCGGAACCTTTCCTTTGGCAAAGTGCTGTTCAATCCATTGTTTGGCCTCAACTGGACTTGAGGGAAGACCCTTTATGGCCTGAGCATTTGTTGTCTGACTGAAGCAGATCAGGAAGAATATTGAAATGGCAAAGATTAGTTTATTCATGGTTTTCGTTTAAGTTTCATTTCTGACTAAAAACAATATAGGGGCTGGAAACCGTGGTGAGATAAACCGCATTCTGAGGGGATTTTGAATTGTAACATTCCCATGGCGCGCCAAATTCAGGCCCTTTCCGGTAATCGCCTGCACGCAAATCGTCGATGTATTCTTTGGCCAGTTGTTTGGCTGCATCCATATCTACCCTTGCAATGGCATCGCAAACCCAGCCTGTTGCCGTACCCCAATAGGCCCCATTCTGATATGAATTCTTTTCGGTCAGGCTGCTCTCCCAGGCTGTTGTAGCGCTGTAGTCGTCGGTGGTGAGTATGTGTCGGATGTTGCCCCGGCTCGCCAATGTTCCGTTTTTGTAAGCATCTCTCAGAAACTGGCAGGTTTTTTCCTGATGCTCGCCATCCATGATTGCATCATAAACCGCGAGTGCCGTACTCCAGACATCCGCTTGTTTGCTTTTTCCCGTTGAGGCAAGCAACATGCCACGGCCATCGGAAAAGACTGCCGGAATCTCTTTCTTCAGCCGGCTGGCAATCGACCGGTAGGCATCAGCTTTATCTTTTCGCTTGATTTGATCAAACATTTCGGCCAATTGCAGCGCCGATTTGTATTTAAGCAAGGAAGGCATGCAAAGTTCACCGGTTAACGACTCCGCATCGCGAAACCCAAAATCGACTCCCCTAAAATCGTCTGTGGTAAAAACGATTACGCCATTTTGCTTTGTTGGCGGTACATTGAAGGCCATTTCCAGTCGGTCAATCAATCTTTTTCCATTGATTTCAGTCGTCAAAAACTGAATGTCAGAAGCAGATTTGCAGTAATACCAGGCCATCTGAATAAAGAAAAACTGGTCGCAATAAGGTGGTGTCATTCCCCATTTCTGATTGCCCTGACCCATAAAATCGTAAGTTCCGGGGAAATAAATGGGTTTAATGTCGTCAATGCGGATGTGGTCGGCAATGGCCCCGGCAGGAACTATACTTCCGCCATCCGTAATCCAGGCCTGATCGCATTGGGTGGAAGCTGTCAGTTGCAGCATGTGTTTTTGTTCCTGAACAGTTACAAAACCGCTTTCGAGCGACATGGCGTAATCCCTGATCCAGAAGGCAGGGTAACAGCTTCGGCCTCCCGGACGGATCAAAGTACCACCTGTGTTGTTGGGTCCAAATTCTTCCGATATTTTTTGACCGGGAACAATCCGGGAGCTTTCCATCACAGCCTTTGTCAATTCTTTGAGGTATTCCAAATCATTGTCCGACAACAAATTCCGGACGGAAGATTTGGTTTGGGCACTTAATGAAAGCACAAAAGTTAAATTCAGAAGGATGATCAGACTATAGTTTTTCATGTGTTATTTGTAAATTTTACCCGGGGTTTAAACCCCGGGCTATAAATATTTCACTCCTTTGGAGTTTTTGGAATTGCCATGTAATCGAATAACTCTGCTGGCCAAAGATTTATCCGTTCAAAACCATCAGGAATAGCCTGACTGAACTGCACATAGGCCTGAACTTTTCCTTTGGTGGTGTAACTGACCGCCTTTCCGTCCTCGCCCGGAGTAAAAACACTGTACCCGGCCAGCATGCAGTCTTCCAGATCAACATGCATTTTCCCGGTAAGTTTGTGTCCCTGGGTGCAAATGATCCCCGTCGATTTGCCGCCCATTTCGGGCTGGGTAAAGTTTAAAACAATCATGCGACAGCGGGTAGCCCTGACATTTACACAATTACTGGCAAAAGACATGGCCAAAGCGTTATCCGGATGAACAAGCGTGCAATCTTCCAGAATGAGATGGGGAAATTCGGGCATTGTTTTTTCCCATCCGCCAACCAAAACGGCGCCGGTATCACCAATCCAGTCCAAAGCCATAAAGTAGCACCTCCGGAATACACTGGGTTCATCGGGGCGAACGACCGGATAACAGATTCCGCCGCCAAAAGCGCGGCCAATGCCCACACAATCTTCTAAAATAATGGTAAAACCCTCACCGCTTTTGTCGGTCAGGTCCCAAAAGAATCCGGCATCGCCTCCGGAAGTGTAGAGATTACGCAGAATCCACCGGTCCCAGCAGATACTTGAAAACGTTTGTTCGGTGAACTCCGGCCTCCAGCCCTTGGTCGTTGAGCGAATCGTTCCCCACCAGTCGTAGCTTTTAAAACCTTTTTGCGGATCACCCGAATCGATGAGTATCCGGCCTGTTGCGCCTGAACCCAATTTGCCGTCGGCATCGCCAATAATCAAATTGTAGGCGCCTTTGGCTCCCTTGAACGCTGTGGATAAATTGGCTTCGGAATAAGTGTCGGGACGAATCACGATCACATGTCCTCCCCGGTCATCCGGAATGGCAGATAAGGCCGCCTGTATGGTTTGGAAAGCCTTCTCCCAGCTGCTGCCATTGGAGTTGTTTCCCAACTTCGAAACGTAAATTTTCTTTCCGGTTCTACCTGTGTAATCAGCAGAAGATGGATCAACCGTTCCTGAAGCAAAAACTTCCGGCAAAAACAACAGGCAAAGAAATAAAATGGCCAATGCCCTGAATCCAGCCCTAAATTCGTTTTTTATCATCAGGATTTAAATTATTCGGTAATTCCCTTCCACTGGTCGGTCCGGAAGGATGAGGCCGGAAGATCGGCGCTGTTATACAAGTTCGCATCATCCGGATTGTTGGCCCAGGCATAACGAATCGCTACCGGATGCTGAACTTCAGGACAGGTAACTTCGATGGTGTTGTTACCGGTAATTACAGCTTTTGCCCAATGAAACTGATGATCTTCACCCGCAATTGTAAAACCTTTAAGATAGCCATATTTATCTTTGATTTTCAAGCCATTTCCGACCTGATCAAAAGTCAGAATTATCTTGTTTCCGCTGACCTTCATCTGTTGATATACCGGACCGGTATAAATCAGTTCCTGCCTGTAGGCTACTTTAAACGCAGCCAGGGCCAGGCGGTTTCCAACCGTTTGTTTGTCTTTGGGATGAATGTCTACTGCATCGCCCACATCGGTCGTGACAGCCATTACGGTATTTGGCAGGGCCAGGGTTTTGCTTTGCGCTTCCCGAAGTTCGGCCCAGGTACTCTCAACTGGCACGGAATCAGCCTTCATAAAGTTGGCCAGCTGCACAAAAAGGAACGGAAAATCGCCCTGATTCCAATGGTTCCGCCAGTCTTTGATCAGATCGGGAAATACGCGCTGATATTGTTTGGCTCTTCCGGCATTCCCCTCGCCCTGATACCAGATTGCTCCACGGATTCCATAGGGAACCAATGGATTGATCATTCCGTTGTATAACAGGGCTGGGTAAGAATTCGGACTCAAAACAGTATTGAATTTAACCAGACCGACCTTGTATTTCCAGTTGCCGCACAATGAAATGGAACGTTTCTCACATTTCAGTTTAAGTGCGGCGGTATCACCATAAATACCACACAACCCGCCAACATCTTCCACCTGAACGGTCAGTATATTCTTTCCTGATTTCAGCA
>JBAWZG010000188.1:0-8732 GCA_037143155.1 Bacteroidia bacterium | reverse complement strand
ATTGGAAATAGCGATTCCGGAGAAGAAAAACTCAGCTTCGCAACCCGTATAAATCTGGGATATGCTGCAGTGAAGGAAATTGTCGGTAAAGTCTGGATTTACGTTGCGCTTGGAATCCTTGTTGGTGCCGGTGCTCATGGCTATGTTCCTGAAGAATTTATGGCTGCCTTGATGGGAAAATCAGACTGGTATTCTGTTCCACTTTCCGTTCTGATAGGTATTCCTTTGTATTCCAACGCAGCCGGAATTGTTCCAATTGTTGCTGTTCTGATCGAAAAAGGAGCTTCGCTTGGAACCGCCCTGGCCTTCATGATGTCGGTTATTGGCCAATCACTTCCTGAAATGATTATCCTGAGAAAAGTACTGAAACTCCCTTTAATATTCACCTTTATAGGTGTTGTAGGTTTTGGGATAATGATTGTTGGATATCTGTTTAATTACATTTTCTGAAAATTGCACTTTACCGGAGATAATCGCTCACCGCGCTGCTAATGCCCTTTTTCACACTCTCCCAGGTTTGCTTTTTAAAACTGACCGGAGTTTCACTATCATCGGCATCAACAAAATAGGTAATTGCATGTGGAATGCTGATGGCCAGCATCTGGCTTGGATATTTCTGTTTATGCCAGTCGATAATCTGTTGCAAAGAGTAATGCTGAAGTAGTTCAAACAAGTCCCAAAAGTCTTTTTTCTTTCCTCTGCCAAGTATCGCATGAATTTTCATGGCTGCAATATCAGCATTGCTGTAAAACCGGATTCCATCAACCACTTCAATAGCTGAAATGGGTAAGTGGGGAAAGTGAACGATATCAACTTTTATATCGTCGATGAAACAAAAAATTCCAAACTGGGTTTGCTGTTGTTTATAAGCAAACCGATCTGTAAATGTCGTTTCGAGGGAATTAATTACCAGTAACTGGTCGAATTTTTGGTGAAAGAATAAATCAAGATCTTCTGAACTTCGGTGCCCATACCTTAAAGCCAAAGCTGTTCCTCCTACCAACGAAAACGAATGAAGCGATGGCAACGCCATCAATTCGTTTAGTAAGGAAAGAGTCCTGGGTTCAACTGTCTCAATATGTAGCATCTAAAGTCATTTAGAGGTTTGTCAATTACTGCGCTGGCAAAATGAATGGTGTGTAATGGTAAGTATTTGGCTTTCAGCAAGGCTTCGGTCACTTTTTCATCGCCGTAATATCTCCGGCACTGACGAATGTCATCCACATCGCCACGTTCGAAAACCCGCTCGATGACAAAGTTGGCTTTGGCATCGTAGTCAATCAGTTCAAAGTTTACATCCCAGAAGATGCGCTTTGCAAATATGGGTTTTGCTTTTGCGTTCATACAGCGAAGATAATAAAATGGAATGGGAACGATGAGGAATAATGTAATCAAAATTTAATGACGCATATATACGTTGTATTGATTTATGACGTATTTTTACGTCATATTTAAACTATAAGTTTATGGTAGTTTCAAAAACGGAACTCTTCGACCAATCGCTGCAGGAAAAAGCGAATCTGTTTAAAGCGCTCTCCCACCCTGCACGCCTCCAGATTCTGCAATTTCTGGCTAAATCGAAAAACTGTATTTCGGGTGATATTTCGGAAGAACTGCCTTTAAGCCGCACTACGGTAAATCAACATCTGACAGAACTAAAAGAAGCTGGATTGATTAAAGGACATGTTGAAGGAATAAAAATGAAATACTGTTTGGATGGCGAAAAGGTAAAAGAAATGAAAAACCTTTTGACCTCGTTTCTGGAAGAAATTCAACTTCCTGAAAACTTCTCTTGCGATTAGTGTTTAAACTCATTTTCAAATCTTCAAATTGTCACATCTTCAAATTAAAAAAAATATGAAAGTACTTATTCTTTGTACCGGAAACAGTTGCCGCAGCCAGATGGCGCATGGTTTTTTACAGTCGTTCGATCCGAATATCACCGTTTGCTCGGCTGGCACTGAAGCCTCCGGAAAGCTCAACCAAAAGGCTGTTGCCGTAATGAGAGAAGCTGGAATTGATATCAGTCACCATACTTCCGATTCGGTTGAAAAATACCTGAATGACGAATGGGATTATGTGATTACCGTTTGTGGTGGGGCCAACGAAAGTTGCCCGGCTTTCATCGGAAAAGTGAAACACCGCCTTCATATTGGATTTGATGATCCCTCTCATACCGAAGGTTCTGAAGAGTTCATCTGGAGTGAATTTATCCGCGTGCGCGACGAAATCAAAAAAGGATTTTGGAAGTTTTACCAGGATAATTTGAAAATGAGTTGATTTGAAAATTTGAAAATCATGAGAAATGACAAGGATAATTTGATTGTTAAACTCACATTTGAGTTTGCAATTGAAATCATTGAATATTCAGAATTGTTGGAAGAACAGAGAAAATATGTCATTGCAAGGCAATTGCTGAAATCCGGAACCTCAATTGGTGCAAATGTTCGTGAGTCACAAAATGCAGAAAGCAAGGCTGATTTTATTCATAAACTGAAAATTGCAGCCAAAGAAGCTGATGAAACTGAATATTGGTTATTGCTTTGCGAAATTTCAAAGAATTATCCTAAAAACGAACTTCTCAAAGAGAAGCTTCATTCAATCATCAATATCCTCTCCAAAATAATCAGTACTTCTAAGTCACAGTAATTTATTTTCAAATCTTCAAATTGCCAAATTTTCAAATTAATAAAATGAAAAAACGACTCAAATTCCTCGACCGCTACCTTACTCTTTGGATATTCCTGGCCATGTTTATTGGGGTTTTTGCTGGTTGGCTAAGTCCAAATGTTGCTGAATTCTGGAACAGTATGTCATCAGGAACCACCAATATTCCGATAGCCATTGGCTTAATCGTCATGATGTATCCGCCATTGGCCAAAGTGAAATACGAAGAGTTGGGCGATGTTTTCAAAGATACTAAGATACTTGGACTTTCCCTGTTTCAGAACTGGATAATAGGACCAATACTGATGTTTGCCCTGGCCATCACTTTTTTTAAGCTTTTCCCCGGCGAAAACAATGCCAACCTGCCTTACATGTATGGGATTATCCTGATTGGTTTGGCCCGTTGTATTGCCATGGTGATTGTTTGGAACGACCTGGCCAAAGGTGACACCCAGTATGCCGCCGGATTGGTGGCTTTTAATTCTGTTTTCCAGGTGCTGTTGTTCTCTGTTTATGCCTATGTTTTTATTGCCATTTTGCCTGGTTGGTTTGGTGTTCCAGTGAATGAAACCGTTTCGCAAATTACAATAGGAGCAATCGCTAAAAGTGTGTTTATTTATTTGGGAATCCCTATGATTGCCGGATTTCTGACCCGATTTATATTAACTCGTGTTAAAACCAAGCTTTGGTACGAAACCAAATTTGTACCTAAAATCAGTCCGCTAACACTTATCGCATTGCTATTCACGATTGTGGTGATGTTCTCGCTGAAAGGCGAATACATTGTTAAGATTCCGATGGATGTTGTACTAATTGCCATTCCATTGCTGATTTATTTCGTAGTCATGTTCTTCAGTTCATTCTACATGAGCAAAAAAATCGGAGCGAATTACGAACAATCGACCACTCTGGCTTTCACTGCTGCCAGCAATAATTTCGAATTGGCTATTGCTGTGGCTATCGCCATTTTCGGAATCAATTCAGGAGAAGCATTTGCCGGAGTAATTGGTCCGCTGGTCGAAGTTCCGGTGATGATTGGATTGGTGAATGTGGCTTTCTGGTTTAAGAGAAAGTCTTTTACCACATAGAAGACTGATTTGAAAATGAGTTGATTTGAAGATTTGCAAATCAATATATTCTGAGGATCAACAAGGATAATTTGCTATTAAAGCAGATCTTCAAATTTTCTCATCTTCAAATCTTCAAATTAATACCCCAATGCATCCATTAATTTCTCATTCAGTTTTCGGTTTTTGCCCTGAAACGGATGGCAGTGAATGTGAATCGCCGGGTTGAAATTCAGTTCGATGATGGCATAATTGTCGTCATTGGCTTCGGCTGAAACATCCGGAATAATCATGTCCAGGCCGGTAATTTTTGCATCCAGCGCTTTGGCGGCCTGCACTGCAATTTGCTTGTACGAATCCGGAATGTCGTCGGTAAAATCGATGCTGTCGCCACCTGTGCTGATGTTCGAGTTTTCACGCAGGTAAACCACTTCTCCTGAAGACGGAACCGTATCAAAATCTTTGTTTTGCTGCTTCAGAAACATGGTTTCAGCTTCGCCCAACTGTATTTTTTCAAGCGGTGTGCGGTAGCCTTTCCCGCGTAACGGATCCTGATTTTTCAGTTCGACAAGTTCACTCACTGTCCGAATACCATCGCCCGTGACATTGGCCGGAACGCGGTGCAATATACCGACCACCTCGTCTCCAATCACGAAGATCCGGAATTCCTTTCCGGCAATGAATTCTTCAATCAGGATGGTTGTATCGCATTCAAAGGCTATATCAACAGCTCTTCGGTATGTTTTCTCATCGGTGTTTTCCTTCAGGATGGTGATTCCTAAACCAAAATTGGTTTGGTTTGGTTTAATCACAACCGGCTTTCCACGATGAATCAAAAAATCAGCTTTTGCTACATCAGCACTGGTATATTCCAGTCCTTTCGGAACCCGGATTTTATGTTCTTCCAGAATTTTCTTGGTTACCAGTTTATTCTCCATGGCCAGAATACTGGCGTAATTATCAAGCGAAGTTTTAGTGGCTTGTTTCACGTACTGTATGTTTCCATCTTTTTGGAACCGCACAAAATTCTCTTTCCGGTCGAGCAGTTCAAACGAAACGCCCCGCCTTACAGCTTCGCGCAATAAAAGCTGAGTGGAAAGTTCCAGGTCTTCCAATCCGTGGAAATGATAACTCTCATTTTGACTGGCATTCAGGTATTGCCTGGCCTTTTCGAGATGGAACGGAATATATCCGGATTTAGTCACGCCGTCAAGCACTTCGAAGACTTTGCGGCGATTTGGATTTTCAATCCACTCCATGGACAGTTTCATCGATTGGAGGTAATCTTCGTTGGTAATTTCAGCTTTTGAAAATAAATCAGCCATTTCCTGAACAATGGTTTTTGCTTTTTGCCAGATGTCTGAAACTTCACCATCCATATCCAGGCTGAAATTAGCGTTTTCCAGCCCATGCAAGGCAACTCCTGAATAATAGCGGTTGGTTTCGGCCTGCGCTTTTATGCCAAAATCATCAGGCTCGTCGCTGAGCAGTCCAAATAAAGCCAAGGCATGCAAAAAACGAAGCGCTTCAGGGGAAATTCCAGCTTTAGCGAGGGGATCAATGTCAATAATCCGGAATTCGAGGTATGAAATATGATCAGGATTCCGGAGAAATTTGGAACGGACTGAAGTATACAATTCATTGGCAGCTATAATCTTCCGGTCGTTTACCATCTGAACAATGCTTGCTTTGAAATTGGGAACCGAACTGTAATCCGGGAACAACTCGTCAAAATTCTGGTATCCGTAACAACTGTTCCGGATTGAAAGGGCAGTCAAATTTTTGTCGGTAGAATAAGGCGCTTTTTTACACCGGGGCTCGAACGATGAATCGACCACCGGACTGTTTCCGAAAAGCACAACATAAAGCCAACGCAAACGCAACATTTGCCTGGTCGTTTTCAGGTACACTTCATCTTTGAAATCATCGAACGAAAGCGATGGATTGGCTTTCTGGTAAAGTAATCCGAGCAACTTATCACTGTAAGAAAAGTTGAAATGGATTCCGGAAATCAACAGATCCTTCGGACCATATTTTTCTGCCAAAAATTCACGGTACTCGCGGGCTTCCTTTCCATCCTCACCATACCTGGCAATCGGAATCTGATGATCGGCAGGCAAAATAGGCGGAATGCTTTGCGGCCAGAGTAATTCGTCTTTCAGTTCAAGACTGACGATATCGTGAATAGTTTCCATAAAACCGATTGCCTGACTGATTTCAGGAAGCGGTGGGGTAATCATTTCGACCTGACTTTCCGAAAAATCGGTGGTGATGTATGCGTGTTTCAGCTTATTGCCAAATACTTCGGGATGTGGAGTTTGAGCCAGATTGCCAGTCCGATCAACGCGTATGTTTTCCTTTTCGAGGCCAAATAAACCTTCGAGCCAGATATTTCCTTTGATTGAATTGAATGACGGTTGTTTCATTGTATATTTTGTTTGAACCACAAAGCCACAAAGGCCACATCATTTTTTTGCATTTTTTCTATTGTGTTCTATGTGGTTTTCAGATTTTTTCCCCTGAGAAACGATTTAAAAAGAAAAATATATAATATGACCAGCAATGTTCCTTTTGCCATGCTGCTGATGCTGATGCTCCACCAAACCGATGACAATTCATTTCGCCAAAGGCTGATAAACGCGTAAGCCATGGGAATTCGTAGCACGGTCAGCGAAATTCCTGTAATCGCCGGAATATTGGGTTTCCCCCATCCAAAAAATGCACCGGTTGCCATTAATTCCATGACCATAAAAAGTTGCGAAAAGCCCAGAATAAAAAGGTAGTTGCTCCCCATTGACACACTTTCCGGATCGCTCAGAAAAATGGAGAAAAGTGGTCTTGCAAAAATGATGATTATAACCGATGTAACAGTTCCGAGAATAAATGCAAGAAGCATACCTGAACGAAAAGCCTGCCATTGTTTCCGGTAATCACCGCCACCATATGCTATTCCTGAAATAGTTGACAGCGCAGACAGAAAGCCACCGGCAGTCATAAATGAGATAGCTTCGATCTGAATTCCAACTTTCTGAACTGCAATGGCGCTGGGTCCCCAGTTGCTGATTATCCGGGCCATAAAAATGGCGACAATAGTAAACGAAACCCGTTGAAAGGTTGTGCTAACCCCCATTTTCATAATATTTCCAAGCAATACACTTTGAAAAGCAGTTCCGGTAGGTTTCAGCGTCGCCGAATCCTTCAGTTTAAAATGAAACAGGAATGTGCCGATCGCCTGCGAAATAATGGTTCCAAAAGCAGCACCGTTAATTCCCATTTTAGCATGAAAAATCAATAGATAATCGAGCAGAATATTGATGGCCAAAGCCGTTGCATTAATCCGGAAAGGCGATTTACTGTCGCCCGAGCCAATAAAAACGCTTGTAAAGAACAGATTTTGAAACGAAAACGGAATACAAAGTCCAATCAAAAGTAAGTATCCGGAGGCCGCGTGTTCAATTGAAGTATTGTTGAGCTGAATGAGGCCAATCAGTTCATTTCGAAGAAAAAACAATACACCGTAATAGAATAATGCCAGGCCGATAACCGCCAGAATTCCGCTCCGCACATAACTTTTGGCCAGCTTAATATTTCCGCTGCCAATGGCATGCGAAACCCGAATTCCCACACCAACCGTAAGCAATGACGACAATCCCCATCCAAAATGCATGAAAAAACCAGCTGAACCAACTGCTGCCACCGCGTCGCTTCCCAATCGGCCCACAAAAATCATGTTGATGAAATTATAAGCCATAGTCATAAACGACGATCCGATCACCGGCAATGCCAGCCAGATCAACTGTTTCAGTATTGGATACTTTCCGACACCAGAATTGCTATTTAAACTTTCATTTTTGGATAAAACCATTAAAAAAAATTGATTGTCGATATGAAGATGCAAAGTTGAACAATCGGACGCAACGAATTCCTAAAAACAACATCTTTCTTGAAAATAATCTCTATTTTTAACTGAAACCTAATCCTCATGAACCGATTCACCTCTATTCTTCTCATTGTTTTTCTTCTGGGAATAGATTCCTGTAAAAAGGAAGAAAATCAAGCGCCCGATCAGTTTCCGGGGTGGCTTCAGGTGAAAATTTCGGAGCTAACTTCCGAATCTAATCTTTGTAAATTTACCGATGTTACCATCATTGAATTTCAGGAAAAAAGGTATTATCATATTTATTGCGGTGTCTGGTCATGTATGTATTGCCAGCTTTTTGATGAACAGGGCAACCGACCAATCTGGGATAATGTTGAGTGGAATGATTTTTTTGCAAATAAAAAAGAGATTAAAATAGTTCCGGCTTGTCCGTAAAAAGCGCTTCGAAGTAAGGAGCATTAATAATTTGAATCATCCGAGCCAATTTTGTGATGTAGAGACGCACGGCCGTGCGTCTCTACCAAAAACATCTCCTATTCCACGTACAGCACCAAGCCTTTCAAATATTCACCTTCAGGATGATACATGTCCACTGGATGATCGGCTGGCTGAACGAGTTGACATAAAATACGTACTTTTCTTCCTGAAATAGCAGCTGCTGAGAAAACTGCTTCCCGGAATTTATCTTTGGTAACCACCTGCGAACAGCTGAAGGTAAACAGGATTCCACCCGGGGCAATCTGCTGAAAAGCTTTCAGGTTAAGGCGTTTGTATCCCTTGAGTGCCTGAGGCAATGCTTCGCGGTGTTTGGCGAATGCCGGCGGATCAAGGATAATCAGGTCATATTTGTCTTTATTTTTATCCATGTAATCGAAACAATCGGCTACAAAAGCTTCGTGACGGGTATCTTCCGGAAAATTCAGCTTTACATTTTCGTTGGTCAGTTCGATGGCTTTAGCTGACGAATCGACCGAATGAACGAGTTTCGCTCCGCCACGCATGGCATAAAACGAAAATCCACCCGAATAACAAAACATATTCAGTACACTTCGTCCGTTCGAATATTCCTGGACCAAGCGGCGGTTTTCGCGCTGGTCAACAAAAAAGCCGGTTTTCTG
>JBAWZG010000187.1:0-8771 GCA_037143155.1 Bacteroidia bacterium | reverse complement strand
GCATCCAAAACCAATTTGTTCTGAATTTTATTCTGAAAAGAAAACGACAATTCCATATTTGTATTGTGCTCGAAGTCAATGTCGTTGTGACCCATATTCATGTATATCATGCGGAATTTGGTATTGGTCCAGATGACAGGATAATATCCGCTGTGCCATATTTCATAAAGCTTAGGGCCTGTTCCCAGGGGAAAACTGGTTGAATCGATGGATGCCAGAATCTTAATATCGGGATTCTTACGCAAATCGTTTTTCCAGCGATACCATTCGTTGGGCGATGCCTTGAATTTTTCGGGCAGATGTTTCATGGCAGGATGTTTCCTGTCTTCAACCTTCAGGATCGCTGAAGTTGGCCGCCAGGTATTGCTTCCGTATTCGCCCGATCCGAGAAAAGTTTCGTGATACCAGTCCCAATTTTGCGGAAATTCTGATGGAGTGAGGGCAAAAGCTGAAAAATGGAAACCCATAAATGCCCCGCCTTTTTCCATATATTCCTGAAATGCTTTCCGCTGTTCGGGTTTATCAGGTCGGGTATCGAGAAAAATAACCACCTGATAATTCGAAAGTGTATCGGAATTCAGCCTGGTCCAATCGGTGGACGAGACGTAGCTGAACTTATGCAGGACACTCATTTTCGAAAACCATACATTGGCTTCGTAAACAAAACTCAAATGAGCATCTTCGCTTTTAGCCGAGTAAAAAGCAATGACTTTAAATTTCTGCTGTATTCTTTGCGCTGCAGGGAGTAGGCTGGGAATAGTGATCAGGAAAATATAAACAAACAGTTTTAGAAATCGGAACATACCGGATCATTTATAATTTTAAAGCGTAGATTCGAGAACAAATTTTTCGCCAGCAATTTTTTCCTGTTCAATTTCAAATACCTCAATGACCACTGAATCTTCCAAAGCTACGGTATGGTGACAGATATTTTTCCCAATGCACCAGCTATCTCCCTGAACAAGCTCCTTCAATACGCCGTCAATGTACATGCGGATTTTACCCTGAAGTATATAGCCTGAATGTTCGCTCCGATGCATATGTTCGGGCAATACTGCACCTTTCCGGAGTTCCAGCTCAGTCATTTGCATGGATTCTTCCTGACGTGTGACTCTAATTTTTATTCCTTCTTCAGTCTGGTTATTGGCGATTTCATGGTGGGAATAATACATAATAATATTTTTTTTGTTTTAGGTGCTGAAAATTATGTATTTTTCAGCTATTTCTGAACTTTAGAGAACATATATTTCAGATAATTTTCCTTAGAACTCTATATTTAGCTAATCTTCCGGCAATACAGTCGGATGACTCTAATTTTTAAATAGTGTCCGCCTCTTCAAACCGATAATTCAGAGCTGAAATTCCTTTCAAAAAAGATGCATTAATACCTGAAAGAACTCTCACAATAGGTCATTAAAAAAATATACTTCCTATTGAACTTTTTTAATTCAATCTGTGTTCAGCATAAGAACATTAAAAACTGAAAGATATGAAAACAAAAATTTACCTTCTTTTTTTAAGCCTTTATCTTGCACTGAACCTTGCAGCTCAGGTGTCTCCACTGGATGGAAAGTATTCCACCTTAGTTATTGAAGAATGGACCAAAGGTCAATGGATCAATTCGACCAAAATGACCAATACCTTTGATAGCAGCGGTAACAAAATCAAGGATGAAAATGATTCATGGAATGATACCACGAAAGTTTGGAAAGGGTATATGGTTAATGCTCATACCTTAAATGCCAATTCAACCATTAATTTCACCATTTCTCAAATGTGGAATGATCAAACAAAATCATGGGACGATCTTCAGAAAACGTTTTATACTTACGATGCTTCGAAAAATATTCTAACACAAAAAACGCAAATGTTTTTTGGTGCAAACTGGCTTGATTATGCAGCGACTATAAATACGTATAATGGAAGTGGGAAGCTTTCCCAAAGTGTTGAACAGACTTTTGACTTTATGACTTTCCAGTTGGTAAATAGTTCCCAGCAAACCTATTCGTACAATGCTGATGGAGTCCAAAATCAAAGTGTTTCCCAAAAATGGAACACAACGACCAGTGCCTGGGAAAATAACGCACGAACAACGAACACCTACAACGATTCAAAAAAGATTATTGTAATGATCGATGAGATTTATAGTTCCAGTGCATGGGTTAACGATTCGAAAACAATGATTTCATACAATGCGGATGGTTCGATGAAGGAAATATTGTATCAGAATTGGAATGCTTCAGGCGGGAATTGGGTGGACAAGGACAAAGAGACTTTTACCAATAATCCGGATGGTACAACCGGTCTGGTAATTACTACTACATGGAATCCAGCGACGAGCATATGGGAAAATCAAACCAGGATTACCTTTACATATGGTTTAACTTCGACTGGTCAACAGTTGGCAGGTACCGATCAGGTAAAGGTTTTCCCGAATCCATTTACTAACTTCATTTCTGTTGAATACAATCCCTTAAATGTATCGAATATCCAACTTTATAATGTCGATGGGCAGTTGGTTCGCATTTTCGAAAAAGGGGAACTATTATCAAAAATAAATCTGGGTTCTTTAAAAAATGGAGTTTATTTTCTCAAGGCTGTTTCGCCTGATTCTCAACAAGTAATAAAATTGCTGAAATCGAAGTAATTGAGATTTAAACCGGGAGCAAAGCAACAAAAACCCCCGAAAGCACTTTACTTCTTTGTGCTCCCCGGGGTTTTTTGATTATGATTTTAGGATAAACCGGATTTAGAATTTAAATCCAACTTTGGCAAAATACAAGGCACCACTGAATCCCATTTGCACGCAGTCCCACACACCACCTGATTCAGTCGATGCAGGATCGTGCTTGTCGGGATAAACATTGAAAATATTGTCGCCTCCAACGGTGATAGTAAAGTTCTTCAGTTTATAACCTGCCGACAAATCGGTTGTGATTTTTGGTGAGTAAACGTCCAGTTCATTCGGATCAGCTACGTTATCACCATTGTCGTTCCAGTTAATCAGCTCAACTTGTCCAAACCGGGTCAATTTCAAGTTAGAAAAGAAGTTTCCGCGGGTATAGTCGACACCCAGATTGAATTTGGTTTTCGGCGCCGAAGCAAGCAGGAAATATTTGTCGCGGATACCGAAATAGGTACTTTCTTTTCCCTTTAACTTATCGTTGGTATAGACGTTATCAATCGCCATGTGATTAAAGTTACCTGCTAATGAAAAATGAAGGTTGTTATCACCGCCAAGCCGGAATGCGTAACCCATGATCACGTCTATTCCCTGTGAAGTTGTATTCACTGCATTGGTAAAAAACTGAGCCGCTCCAATGTTTAACTTCTTAAGGTCTGCGCCGATTACATCATCATCGCTGCTGAAAGAACCTGTGAGCACAATACGGTCTTTAATCTGAACATGATAGGCATCAACCGTCAAGGTAAAAGCATTCACTTTGGCTGTAAAACCAAGACCGGCATTGAGCGAAACTTCTTGTTTCAAAGGTGGAATACCTAATGTACGTGTAAGCGGGCTGTTGTTTTTTGCGATGATTTTGTCGATGGCTTTTCCGGCCACAATATCGGTAAAGGTAGTGTTGAAATACATTTGTGCCAGCGATGGCGCCCTGAAGCCTGAACTAAGCGATCCGCGTACTGCCAACGCATCTGAAATTTTATACCGGGCAGCCAGTTTCCCATTTAAAGTCCGGCCAAAATCGCTGTAATTTTCGAGACGTGCAGCTCCACTGGCGGTGAGTTTTTTGGTCACATCCAGATCGAGGTCAATATAAGCGCCCACATTACTGCGCGATTCTTTCAATTCGTTGGCTGGCTGAAATCCGGGAAACCCTTGTGAAGCACCTGGTCTGAAAATCGTATCGGTTCCTGAAACGGAAAAAACCTGTTGTCCGTAGGTTTTGTAAGAGGCTTCTTCACCGGCTTTAATTTGGTAAGTTTCTATCCGGTGCTCCACACCGAAGGCCAGGTTCAGACCTTGGGCCACTTTAGGATAAAGTCGCGAAACGTCCAGGTTAGTTGTATTCTGAGCCAGAGAAAACCCCCCGGCAGCAAAACGGGTTGGAGAGTTTTCGAGCATCGAAGAGTTCAGCGATTTATCAACTGTATAAAGCATGCTGTTCGATCCATACGTATTGCTGAAATCGACTGTAAATCCGCCAATCTGGGTTTTAATTCCGGCCGTAACTGATTTATCGCTGATATTCGATTGAATCTGGGGATCAAATCCATTCGGGTAAATTGAGATGACATTTCTTTCCTCATCGGCAGCCCGGCTAAAAGCAAATGCATCGGTAAAACGGTTATTGAATCCGCCGGAAACATAGATTTCGGTGTTGTCTCCCAATCTGAAGGATGAATTCAAAAAGGTAGCGAAATTTTCAGAAGCAACATCACCGAATTTATTCCGGTACACACTGTAAACGGCAGGGTCGGCACGCCGGAAGGTTTGGTCGATTTTTGAGTAATCCATCGTCATATTGATGAATCCTTTTTCTCCGATTTTAGTTCCGTAGTTTCCATTGAACTGGGTAGAAGTGCCATCAGTCTTGTTAGCTTCCGGAAGAATATTGTATTTGCCTGCAGGTGTTGCATTTCGGACTCCTTCAGAGAAACTTCCGGTGAACTCATCGGTATTTGATTTCAACACCACATTAATTACTCCGGCAATGGCGTCGGATCCGTATTGTGCGGCTGCACCATCGCGCAAAATTTCAATGTGGTCGATCGCCGAAATTGGAATGGCATTCAGGTCAGTTCCCGTATTTCCACGTCCGCGCGAACCGAATAAATTGATCAGCGATGATTGGTGTCTGCGTTTTCCGTTGATGAGAACAAGCGTTTGGTCAGGTCCCAAGCCACGCAAAGTGGCCGGATCGATATGATCGGCGCCATCGGCTCCGGATTGCTTATTCGAGTTAAATGAAGGGGCAACATATTGAAGCATCTGGTTCACATCGGGTTGTCCAAGAGTTGTCAATAATTTTGAAACCTCTATAACATCCACCGGAACAACACTTTCAGTTGCAGTACGGTTTAACCTGCGCGAACCAACGATTTCAACCTTATCTAAAATGTTGTCGTTAACCAGGACTACATTCAGTTCTTTTTGTTTACCAACCTTAAATTCCTGAACGGCCAGGCCAACAAAGCTGAAAACAACCACGGAATTTTCATTTTTACAGCTAATCGTGTATTTGCCTTCAGCATCACTTACAACACCTCTGGTGGTGCCTTTTTCATAAATATTTACACCGGGAAGTGCTTGTTTTTGATCATCAGTTACTTTTCCCTTTAGTACTGCCTGTGCAAACAGGTTAGTTACACTTAGTGCCAATAAAAGAATTACTAATACTCGTTTCATAGCTAAGATAATTAATGTTTGGTTTTCCTATTCAATACTAAATACAAGATTATACTATCATATTAGAATATAAAAAGCGAAAAAACTAATTATCTATCAGGATTCCTAATCAAATGCAAACAAAATGACATTTTAGACAGTTTGGATCTTTTAAGAAAACATAAAGACCGCCGAAAGTACGTTTGTATGTGCTTTCGGCAGTCTTTATATTATTTCTCCCTTCGATTCGCTTTACTACTCAGGGAGCGGCGCTTCGAGTATCATTTTTTGCTATGAAATAATGCAGATGAGAAATCCGCTGCCTGTGCCGTTGCCTGAGTTTGTCGAAGGCAGAAGGCGGTATTTTTTAGCAGTTCTCGCTTCGACAAACTCAGGGAGCGATGCTTCGATCTTCCGCCTTTTCTCACTTCACCTCAACCAGACTGAACGGGTCCATCAATCCGTAATCCATCAGGAAATATTCTGAGGCAGCCGGTATTTTGGCCGGTGCATCGTTCCAGGAGTGAGGTCCGAAGATCCAGTCTTTATTTTCCTTGTAAAAGAATCCGAAGGTATTTTTGAGACTGCCTATCACTTTTAGGGTGATTTCGTTTGCGCCATTTTTCAGCATCGAAGTCACATCCAGTTCATTGGGCAACCATGCAATCACCCCTGCCGATTGGCCGTTGACCCAAACTTCAGCAAGCGAACCGTTCCACTGATTCAGTTTCACTTTATAATTTACTCCGGAAGCTTTTGGCACGCTGAACGTTTCGGAATATGCTACTTTCTGCGAATAGAAAGGCAAACCGGCTTCGCGCCAGGAGCCCAAAGCGATGATGCTTCCACCTGCAATTTCAAAACCTTGCTTGGCTGGTTTTACAAGGAAGTCTCCCAACAAATATACAGGCATCACTTCGGCCAGGATATTCATCCGCGGTGCTTTCAGCGTCAGGGTATTTTTCCCGGTTTTCAGGAATTTGCCCACTGCAAATACCGGGAAGTCTTTGTCGATCCAATATACACCGACAGTCTTTTCAACCCCATTGCCGTTGATGCTCACCTGCCATAATTCGGGGCGTTCAACTACCGCGCGAATCGATTTCATCGCCTCAGCATTCAGGTTTGAATTGATGTTAAAATGATAGCTGGCTTCGAATCCTGAACCGGTTTTGAAAAGTGAATCGAGAGCAAGCCAATTTTTCTTATACTGAATTTTATGCTGCCACGGATTGCCCATCGCAATGCCATTTTCGTTAAACAAACCAATCAGTGCATTCATGAAATAAACTTCTTTTTTGTCCGACTTCGCTGTTTTCAGATCGAGGTAGTTCACCATCATGATGTTGTCTGATTCACGTTTCACTGACACAGGCGATGTACTTTCCAATGCGGTTTCCGTTCCCGAAACTATTGCATATTCAGGTTCTGAAGGCTTTTCATTGCTCACCGTGAACATGGCGCTTCCAACCGGATCAAGATCGATCTGAAATGACACCTTCCCATTTTCAGCTTTCGATGGATAACTGTAAACTTTTCCGGAGACCAGATCGAGTTTAGTTACGTATTTTCCTTCAACGGTAATCGATGCAGCCGCTTTTTTAGTTGGATGTGAATTCACTAAGAAGAGTATTTGGCCGTCGTCCAAAATTCGTCGCTGATGATAAAGCATGCCATTGCCCGTTTTATCGTTCATTGTAAATTCATCTCGGGTAAGTAATTTCAACGCAGCTGGATCGATCAATTTTTCAGCAACCGTCCATTGCTCCGGATATTTTGCGGCCAGTTCATTTACTTTCGCTGATTCGGTGCCGTCGATCAAGGATATCTTTGGATTAAATGACAATATTTTGCCTCCGTTTTCGAGGTATTTCATCAACAGGTCAAAAGTTGTCTGGTCGATATTTTCCATTTCGGCCGGAATTACCACCAGCGAATAGTCACGTTTCCCAACCCGAAGGATTTTGCCGTCGACACTTCCCAAAGTTTTCAATACATTCTCCGAACCTAAATCGTATTCCAGATGCTTTTGTTCCATTTGGTAAACGAAATTCTTAAATCCTTTTTTGATGGCTTCAATCGTCGTGTTTTTATCTTTCCGCGAGAAATACATCCATGCTGTGGTATTTGGCTGCAACATGAGTGTCGTATTAATTTGCTGACCTGAAGACATCGCCAGGCAAATCCGTCCGATGTAATCGCCCATCAGCTGATAATGCTCCCACCAGGGTTCGTGGTACGAAAACGATGGCGGATAATCGAACTTGCGCACACCTTTTAGGGTATAATACGACAAATGCTGATTCACAAAATTGACACCCAGCACGGTTTCCCAGTCAACCAGTCGCTTTTGAGTCTGGAAATTCATTTCCCAGCCTCCACCACCATAGGTTTCACTCAGTGCACGCTGTCTTCCGGCCATATTTGCCGCGCTGTGCAGTTCGCGAATCGCACGGTCATTTCCAAACTGACCGCCCAATCCAATTGAATCGAGCCGGTTTCCGAGCATATCTACGCCCGGTTGCTGATGCCAGATGTAGAAAGCCGATTCGTCAATTCCATCACCCGGTATTGGCCAACCATGTTCCCAGTAATGGCCGGTCCATTTCAGGTTATTTTCATCGCAATATTTGCTGTAGGGCTTAGCCCAGCGATCCACAAAGAGTTCCAGTAAAAGCTCATAATAGTCATGCCTGACTTTCTTCCAATTCCCGGTTTCGTCAGCCAGCGAAGGAAGATTGACTTTCAGATCATAGCCCCAACGTGTTTGAAAAGCATCGAACAAATCAGGAGTCCAGCGCAGCATGGAACCTTTCCCCAGTGCCGCTTCCAGATTAGGTTCATCGGTAAAACTACCCATCAGGGTTTTTCCAAAATCTGCTTTGTTCCGCTCATAACCTTTCGTCATCGTAATGTCAAGAAACTTCTCGGTTACACCTTTGTATATCAGATCGACATAGGTAAAACCACCATACCAGGGTGATTTTTCCGGATAAGTTTTTCTGTAAATGTAAAAAGTTCCTTTTTGTCCTTTTTCCTGATTAACTGTAGCAGTGATGTCGGCGAATCCAGCGTCAGTCTTTTTCAGCACTACGGCCAATGTATCCGAAACAACCACTTTTAATTCCTGCTGAATTTCCATGCTCAACCCAGTGCCGTGCTGGTACGAATCGGGCATTTCCGCCGGAACATGACCACCGGCAAAGCCTGATGGATAGGAGTTTTCATCGTAAATCCACACTTTCATGCCCAACTCTTTTCCTTTCTGAACGGTAAAATCAAACAGGTGAAACCAGTCTTTCGAAAGGTATTCGGTGAGCAAACCCGGGCGCGGATGCACAAATACGCCACCAATTCCGGCTTTTTTGAATTCCTTCATCTGGAAATCGATTCCTTCTTCTGAAATCTGATCGTTCCAGTCCCA
>JBAWZG010000186.1:0-8817 GCA_037143155.1 Bacteroidia bacterium | reverse complement strand
CAACCAGAGCTGTTCCGTATGTTTTTGTTGGTCCTGTAGCTGTAATTGTAATGGCCTTGGCTGCTACATTTATCTGTACAACCTTTGCCGCTGGTGTAATATAGCTAGTTGCATCGGTTGGTGTAAAAGTTACAGATAGGTTTTGGGCGTTACCTACATTTAAAACGACCCCAGATAATGGACTATATACCCAAGTACCCGCAACAGTTGTTGTTGCATTGAGTTGTGTTGCACTTAATGCCGTGCCATAATTGATATCTGCCGGATTGTTCCAGGTTATAACAGGCGTTATTCTTGTATCTGTAGCTACAGTTACGATGCCGTTAGTTGGAGCAAAATAAGTATTATCTTTGAATGTGGCAGCTGAAGTATTTGACCCCCAGGTTCCATTATCTCTTCCTAACCCACCTAAAGTGAGGCTACCTACTGGTATATTCTGACCTGCAGCCACACTTGCAGTGGCTCCACTGATGGACAAATTACCTGTAATTGAAGTGCCTGTAACTATTGATTTCGCTCCACTACCCGATAAGGTCAAATTATTATAGGTAAAATCCCCTACTGTTTGTGCACCAACTGCATAGTATTCAACAGTTCCAGTTCCTTGGGTCAAAGTGCCAGTTGCAGCAGTCAAGAATGTTCCTCCTAATTTTAGAAGTCCTGCCCCAGTGAATGTAATTGAAGCACTTCCGGTACTACCTGTTTGAGTAACATTACCCGTAACGGTAACAGTACCAGTAGAGATGGTTATCAAGTGCCGAACACCTGCACCTCCACTTGTAAATGCAATGCTTCCGGCATTTAAATTACCGGCACCCACGGAAAGTGTGTTAATAAAACCATTGTTCGCCCTTGGTATTGTTATACCTCCTGATACTGAAAGTGTTATTCCTGAATTAATTGATAAAGTAATGTTGTTACCTGCCTGAAAAGTAATTGAAGTACAGGCAGCATTTGCAGTTACAGTTACAGTAGCTCCTGATGCAATCGTAACAACATCACCTGCTACAGGTACAACTCCACCCACCCAAGTTGTAGGATTATTCCAATCACCACCAGTTGCAGTTGAAGTGATGATAGCCATCGCCGATTTCAATCTCACTGCCGGTTCAGTGGTTGGCTGAATTTCGGCTTCCACAAAAATCTGTTGCTTGATGATACCAATGCTTCCGAAAATATCAGTTATCTGGTAGGTCCGTGTAATGGTGTATGGGCAGTCTGTACCGCTTTGGGGTTGCTCCAGCAGTTTAAAGCTGGAAGGAATAAGTGTGCAATTCCGAAGTGCCTTACCTCCGTCGTTTAGAAATGACTGTAAGCTGTTGTATGGTAATGGAATATCTTCGTTGCAGGTTACGGTTTTGTTTTCAGGAGCGTTGATAGCCAGAGTACCGTTTTCAAAATCAAGCATCGGAACGAAACCGTTCTTCAGGTTCTTCGACGGATCTTTGGAAGTATCGACAATTCGGATGGCACATTCGTCGAAAGCAGATATTTCAAATATCGGGATTTCGCTATTCACGAAAAATGTGCTCGCTGCCGGGGTATCCGCTGTACCCATCTGGAATATTCCACCTTTGATTGATTTTTTTCCGTTGCCTTCCAGTATTCGGATATCATTGAACGGCGCCATGCCAGAAACCGGATCTTCAATCGTGATGATCGGGTCTCCGGAAATCTGCAGATTTGCTTGTTGAGAAATGTTGAAAGTCGGTTCATGATTGGCAGAATACCCTTTAATAGCCAGATTGATTTTACCTCCGGAAATTGTACATCCGCCTTCTTCAATAGTGAGTTTGCCTGCAACGTAGATATTCCCGCCCGATATTCTGAACTGTCCATAACTGATAATCACAGATGATTTTTTGCCGGAAATACCTACATGATAGATTCCATTCGAAATTTTCAGTTCACCAAGGATAGTTACATTACCTTCCATTCCAGTTACAGTGGCATTCTGATTTCCAAGCCAAAAACCACCTGTGATCGGAACAGTGTAACCTCCATCGGTATCAAATACCGGATTATTAAATTGATTTGCGCCGATGATGTTAAACGTTCCGTTTAGAATGGAAAGAAATCCCTTTGCATCGGATGTGCCATCTGATAAAACCTGAAATGTTTTTCCTGGAAAAAATGAAAGAACTGAAGCAGCAGAAGTTCCTTTATCAAGGATGATGCCGTTCGGGTGCCTCAGATTGGTGAGACTTGCAGAAGTACAATCAAATGTTGCATTCGAAGTTCCTGTAAAAGTAATTCCGGCACCTGAAGCATTATCCGTTGTTCCTCCAATACCGGCAGTTGCACTGAAATCAATAGTCCCGTTGTTGATGATACTTCCGCCGACAACCAAAGAATGAGTTGTAATCACACTAATCGATTCTGCCGGAGCGCTCCTGAAAACGCTGCCTCGCTTAATAGTCAAAATTCCGGTAACTGAAATAGCTCTTACACTATCAGCTTCAAATTGCAAAATACCCGATGAAAGTCGCCCAATTGTAAGAGAGCCCAATGCCTGAACATTAGTGTCAATTGTAACAATTGCTCCATCGGCAATAGTGACCTCATCGCCAGTTACAGGGACAACTCCACCAACCCAGGTTGTTGTGTTACTCCAATTTCCACCGATTCTGGTTGAAGAAATTGTAGATCCAATCACATTCCCGGTGAAAATCAATAACAGAATTACAACATATGTTAACTTTGGCCTCCAAATCAAACGAAGCAGTGAATCCGGATTAAATACAAAAAACTGAGGTTCGAATTTTGCTACCTTCTGTTCGTTATAAACAGAATAAACACCGGCACGAACGGCATCGGTTCGCGCTTCTTTCCCATTGGATTTGCAGAACGTAGGGAAAAAAGAAGTGAGTGAAGCAAAAAAACTTTGGACTTTTTGTACTAATCGCGGATACTGCCCGTTTGATTGTATAGAGGAAAAAAAGAAGTGAAAATTATTCAGAAATAAGGACTTAAAAGCATTGCAGGGATTTGCAAATGGTAGACACCGATCATTTCGTCGGCTCCGCAGGGTTCTTTCCCATAGGGCAACGTAAATGACAAGACATAATAAGCCAGTTATTATTTCCTGTAAGCGGTTCATATATTTTGCAAATCCAATTAAACTCAAAATTCGTTGGCCGGGCGATGAAACGAAAACCTCTTACCGGTACTAAATTAACCGGTCGGCTTCTATAAATTCATCCAAATTCAGACCATCAATAACAAGATTGATCATGCGACTTTCCCGCAGGCCGATCTAACCCGGCTTTTCTTTCCCTTCTTACGAGTCGTAATAGTGTGGAATGGTGCGCAATTCGATTTAAAACTATAAAAAATATGCCAAAATCCAACGAATTGCATTCCCTCAAGACTACCAACCGAAAAGGCTGAAAGTTTCCTATAAAATCAGTAAGTAAATGTATTCCATTTTATACCAATAACAAGATAAAACACAAACACTAATCTACTTGTAAACAGAAACTTAAATACAAAAAAAAACTACTCTAAATAAAAGTCAGAGTAGAAACAGATCAATTTATTATAATATTTAACAACAGTAACATTAAAAAATTGTTTAATCTTTTTTTTTCAATAGTTTACATTCAGCGAAATCGCGTATAAAAAACGAGCAAATGCGCGGTTTTTACATAAATTCAGCCGTTGATTTTGTGAAGGGTTTCGAATTAAAAATTGAAGCAGATTATCAATTAATTTTGTGGCCAGTTGTCTTGAAAAATCAACTTTTTATAGACTTTTTTGCCAAGGGAACTTTGGTTCTCCCCAAATATATTTTCACAAAACACTACTTTTTTGCAAACCAGAATTAGTGTTGTGCTTCGGATACCATAAAAAAATAGATCAACCGGAGTCGTGTGCGGTTTTATGCATTCGACAGTCAGAGCGTAATGTGCACGACCTGATCAGAATACCTGTGCTACGAGTTCCGGATATCCACTTCCTGTGGGTTCAGATTGATTCTCTGATCCTGATACCGGATCATTTCCATTTTTCCGGGTTTTAGTTTGTCCAATTCAGTAGCCTTTTTTCTCCCTGAATGTTTCGTATTTCACTTATTTCCTGCGAAACCTCCACAACACCTTTGTAGATTCCCTGCTCATCACGAATTGCAAAATACTGAATCAGAATAAATTCACCTTTCATCCGAATCCAGAAACTGGCCTTGTCTTTTTCTCCTTTCCGGAATGCTTCCACAATCTCCTCCACCACATGCACACTTTCGGGCGGATGGCAGTTCTTAATGTCGCGGCCAATAATCGAATTTGTTCGCCTGAAAATTCGTTTTTCAGGAGTTGAAAAGAATTTTACCCGGTTATTTTCATCCACATAGGTGATATCAACGGGTAAATGATTGAATATGAGACGGATTTGTTCTGCAGATAACTGCCCGGTTTTTAAATCAATTTCGTTCTGAAATTCAAATGGTACGATCAGCTTTTCTTGGGAAAGAATTTCTGGCTGAATAAAGGAGAACCCGATTTCAAGGCTTTCTCTAACCAGCTGATTTATTTCACCTTCTGGAATAACTCCGGAAATAATCGGGAAAACAATCCGCTCTTCCCTGAATATAATGGCATAAATGGTAAAGAAAAGATCGCCGGTCAGGCGATTAAACTTTTTAAGATCGAAGTCCGGATTCTCCAGCAACTGAACGACTGACCGGAGCTTGTCACGGATATCATCATGAAACGACCACATCACTTGCAAACAGCGGTGATCAGGCAAATATTTTTCGATAAGCGGGAACAGGATGTTTTCTTTAATCTGGTAATGTAAGTCAATTTTGTTGAGCTCGCTGAACTTGTCCAGCAAATCAATTCGAACCAAATGATTTGCTGGATTCAGGTTGATCTCCTTTAGCAATGGGCGAATCAGTTTGAGTAGCTGATCAATATGCAGATTATCCTGAATCAGCAAATCCAGAAAGCTATCCGGAATTGGAGCTGTGTATTGAAAATCTTTCAGTGACTTATGCACAAGGTTCATCGCTTTGTTGATCCCTTTTTTTAGCTGCGTCATCGGAATATTCAGTTTAACCAACCGATCAACGACGGAAATCACATCTACCGGACAGGTATGATCAATAATCTCCCGGTATTCAATTACTTTGCCGGAGGTCAGTTCTTCCTGAATGACCAGGAGAAAAAGTTCGAGTAATTTTTCTGTTCTTTCCGCTTTATGATTGGTAAATTCTGACATTTCGATGCTGATTTTAGTAGGCACAAAGTAATTAATTAAAGTCATTTTTATCTGAATAAAATGATTGCTAACTTGCGCTTCAAAACTTAATAACTCATAATTTACATCTCCCATGATCGATATTGACGAACTGGATGAAAAATTCAGTATTGAAGGCGAAGTCGGATTTGCCGAATTGGAAGAAGAACTGGCATTTGTAACCGTTTCGAACAAATATGCTGATGCCGACATTTGCCTTTATGGTGCACATATCACCTCATTCAGGCCACAAAACAATATGGATTTGCTGTGGTTAAGTCCGGAAAGCAGTTTTGAAGAAGGCAAAGCAATCCGGGGAGGAATCCCGGTATGTTTTCCATGGTTTGGCCCGCATAAAACTGATGAGGAAAAGCCACAGCATGGTTTTGGACGGCTGATGTATTGGGATGTCGCGGCAACTTCAACCAATCCTGCCGGAGAATCGGTAGTCACTTTGCAACTTTGTTCTTCTCCGCAAACGAAAGCATACTGGCCTAATGATTTTTGTGCTGAAATGACTTTCGTGGTTGGCCGCACTTTAACTGCAACTTTAAAAGTGACTAATACATCACGGGAACCCTTTGAATACACTTGTGCTTTGCATTCTTATTACAGTCTTTCGGGCATTGAAAACATTCAGATTGAAGGTTTAAAGGGAATCACATATTACAATCAGCTTACCGGAGAATTTGATATTCAGGAAGAAGAAAACCTGACCATTCAGGATGCCACAACCCGCCATTACCTGAATACCGAATCGGTTGTTGTAATTGATGATCCATTATTCCGTCGCAGAATTAAGGCCAGTAAAACAGGAAGCAAAGTGACCACGGTCTGGAATCCCTGGGAAGAAACCTGTGCACAAATCGGCGACATGCCTGATGAAGGCTACGAAACTTTTGTCTGTGTGGAGGCAACCAATGCCTTTGATTATCCCATTCACCTGGAACCCGGTGAATCTCATGAAACCACCGCGATCATTGGTCTGGAAGAACAAGATGCATAAAACCAATGCTGCCCGACTGCTTGACACCAATGGAATTTTCTATGAACTGACCGAATACGAGGTGGATGAAAATGACCTAAGCGCAGCAACTCTGGCTAAAAAAATCGGCCAGGATATTGAGCAGATTTTCAAAACGCTGGTACTTCGGGGCGATAAAACAGGAGTCTTTGTGGTGGTTATTCCGGGAAATACTGAAGTCGACCTGAAAAAAGCGGCCCGTGTATCTGGAAATAAAAATTGCGCCATGGTTCAGCAAAAGGAATTGCTGGGTTTGACCGGTTACATTCGGGGTGGCTGTTCCCCGCTGGGAATGAAAAAACCGTATCCGCTTTACATCCACGAAACCTGTGAACTTTTCAATACGATATTTATAAGTGCCGGGCAGCGGGGATTGCAGCTCAAACTCAATCCTGATGATCTGGTTAAAGCAACCGGTGCGGTAATTTGCGAAATAGCTGAATAGTCGGTCTTCTAAACTTCAGAAAATAAAATGGCGTTTTTATAAAAGCTTTCTTTTATCTTTGAATAAACCTAAAACCCCGTTTATGAACAATCAACTGAATCGCAGAACTTTTCTGACTCAATTATCGGCAGCAGCAATTGCCACCGGATTATCCTCAATCCCTTTTATTTCCAGTGCCAAATCGGTAAATCCACAAAAGAAACTGGGTATTGCCCTGGTTGGCCTGGGATATTATTCTACAGGTATACTGATGCCTGCGCTTGAAAAAACTGAACATGTGAAATTAGTTAGCCTGGTAACCGGAACTCCGGAAAAAGCAAAAAAGTACGGAGAGAAATACAATATTCCGAAGGAGAACATTTACAACTACCAGAACTTTGACGAAATAGCAAAAAACCCGTCTATAGATGTGATATATATCGTTTTGCCCAACAGTATGCACAAGGAATTTGTTATTCGCGCAGCCAAAGCCGGAAAGCAAGTGATTTGCGAAAAACCGATGGCTTTGAATGCCGCTGAATGCCGCGAAATGATTGCTGCCTGCCAGAAAGCCGGCGTTTCACTTTCAATCGGTTACCGCCTGCATTACGATCCATACACTCAACGCATCATGCAAATGGCCAAAGAAAAACCATATGGTGATATTTTTATGGTCCATGCTTCTGCAGGATGGAGAATGGGACGACCAACAGAACAGTGGAAAGCCAAAAGTAAACTTGGCGGCGGCGCAATCATGGACATGGGACCGTATCCTTTGCAAGCCGCGCGCTATTCCACCGGAATGGAACCCATTGCAGTTACCGCTCAGATGTTTAATTCCGACCCAAAAGTTTTCGATGGAGTGGATGAAACCACCACTTTTCAGCTCGAATTTCCGGGGAACATTTTCGCCAATTGTTCCACCACTTTTGCCGCCAATGTGAATTTTCTTACCATTAATGCACAAAAGGGAGATTATGGTCTCACTCCATTCAGCGGATACAATGGAATTCACGGGTTTCTTCCCAATGGAGAAAAATTCGACTTTCCTGAAATGAACCAGCAGGCCAAACAGATGGATGAAATGTGTTTGGCAATTCTGAAAAAACAGCCTTCCAAAACACCCGGTGAAGAAGGACTTCGCGATATGATCATCATCGATGCCATTCGCGAATCGGTGCGAAAAGGAGGAATACGAATCTTACTATAAATCAAGATCAGGAAAGAGTCATTAGTCATTAGAATCCACTTGCTGATGACTTATGACTCTTTCCTTTTTCATCTTTTCATGCACTCTTCTACAGTTCATCCGTCTTTTACGACAATTCATCAACTTCCTTTTTGAATCCAGCTGACTATATTTCACCTTTGAATCGTGAATCATCTTGAAGTCAGAAAATGAAACGAACGATTTTTCTTATTACTCTTTTCTTTGCAGCCTTATCAGCCTATTCGCAAACCGTCATTTCAGGAAAAGTGACCCAGGTTAACGGGGAACCCATGCCCGGAACCAATGCTTACTTGTCGGGAACTTACGATGGCAGTTCGGCAAATAAAAACGGTGAATTCAAATTCAAAACGATGAAAACCGGTGAGTATTTTTTAAAGGTGGAGTTTGTGGGTTACGAACCGTTTTCCAGAAAAGTGGAATTGAAAGGTGATTCCATCCGGGTAAATGTTCAGTTGAAAGAGAAATTTAATCAATTGAGTGCCGTAACGATCACAGCCGGAACTTTCGAGGCAGGCGACAAAAGACAGGCGGTAACCATTACTCCGCTCGATATGATGACTACTGCCGGAGCTGCCGGCGATGTTTACGGTGCGCTCCAGTCGCTGCCGGGCACTACCACTGTTGGAGAATCGGGTCGTTTATTTGTAAAAGGCGGCGACAGCGAAGAATCTCAAACGTATATCGATGGTTCACTGGTGACCGTTCCATACCAGTCGTCGGCTCCAAATATGTCAACCCGCGGAAGGTTCAATCCATTCATGTTCAAAGGAATGGTTTTCAGTACCGGCGGATATTCGGCAGAATATGGTCAGGCACTTTCTTCGGTACTTCTGCTCAATACCAACGACATGCCTGCCGAAGATCAGATTGATCTCTCATTTTTATCGATCGGACTTGAGTTTG
>JBAWZG010000185.1:0-8899 GCA_037143155.1 Bacteroidia bacterium | reverse complement strand
TCGCAGCAAAAACCCATGCTGATGTGGTTTGACAAACCTGCACACCAGCCCAAAGTATTTACCTATCAGGCCAAAGAGTTTACCAATTCATTTCACTTCGAGAAAAAAGGCTGGTTCGAAGCGCTTCCGTTAGGTAATGGCCGGATGGGAGCTATGGTTTTTGGTGGCGTATTCAGCGAACGCATTCAACTCAACGAGGAAAGCCTTTGGGATGGTTATCCGCGCGATGCAGCCAATCCATTGGCCGCAAAAGCACTTCCCGAAGTTCAGCGTCTGATGTTTGAAGGCAAAAATGATTCAGCTGAGACGATCGCCTCTAAAACCATGATGGGAATCCCACTTCAAATTAGACCGTATCAATCTCTTGGCGACCTGTTTATTGAGCAACTTGATGCTCCTTCTGATACCACCTATACCAAATACCACCGGTGGTTAAGCCTCGATTCAGCAATGGTGGTAACCCAATTCACTCAAAATGGAATAAATTTCCGCCGGGAAGTTTTTGCTTCTCATCCGGCAAATATAATCGTCATCAAAATTTCCTGCAACAAACCCAACGGACTGAATCTCCGGATCCGCTTAACACGCGAACAGGATGCAAAAACCGGCTCATCGGCTGCAATTTCAAATTGTATTGAAATGCAAGGCCAGGTTGATTGTAAAGATGATCAAACCGGGAAACCGGTCGGAATGCGCTTCGCTTCGTATGTGAAAGCGATTTCAAAATCAGGAAAAATACAGCTTGACCATGAGGGTGTGATGACGGTGAAAGAAGCTTCGGAACTGGTGCTTCACATTGCGGGAGCTACAAGCTATTCAGGAAATGATCCGGATAAAACCTGTAAACAGACTATTTTAAAAACTGCCAAAGTTCCTGCTGAAAAATTATTTCAGGCTCATCTGCGCGATTATCAATCGTTGTACAGTCGGGTAAAAATCAATCTATCTCCCGATTCAAATCCCTATGAATTGCCCCAGGATGCCAGGCTGAACAGGGTAAGGGAAAAGGATTACGAAGATCCATATTTATCCGAATTGCTGTTTCAGTATGGCCGGTATCTTTTAATTGCTTCTTCACGCGAAGGCGACCTGGCAGCCAATCTACAAGGCATCTGGAACCAAAGCATGAGGCCGCCGTGGAGTTCCGATTACCATACCAACATTAATCTCCAAATGAATTATATGGCGGCAGAAGCAGTGAATTTGCCCGAATGCACGCTGCCATTATATTCGCTTATGGATTCATTGGCAATACATGGGAAGCATACTGCCAAAGTAATGTACCATGCACGCGGCTGGGTGGTTCATCATCTTTCGGATGTTTTCTGGCGCACTGCCCCGGCCGACGGGGTTGTGGGAGTGTGGCCGATGGGTGGTGGATGGCTAGCACATCATCCCTACGATCACTACCTGTTTTCGGGTAATAAAACTTTTTTGCGTAACGAAGCTTTTCCTTTAATGAAAGGAGCTGCAGAGTTCTACCTCGATTTTCTGAAACCAATTCCTGCCGGAATGCCCAATGCAGGAAAACTGGTCACCAACCCTTCCCATTCGCCAGAAAATGCCTTTGAAAAAGCCGATGGAACCCAGTACCAGTTTACCTATGGCGCAACCATGGACATGGAAATTATCCACGAATTATTTACCAACTGTTTGCAGTCCATTCATGTTTTAAGTACTCCGGAAAAGCCTTTCGAATCTGCGTTTCGGAAAGAATTGGAAAAGGCAATGGCAAATCTGGCTCCTATAAAAATCAGTCCTACTACAGGAGGAATTCAGGAATGGGTTGAAGATTATAAGGAACCAGAGATCGGGCACCGTCATATTTCTCATCTCTACGCCCTTTTCCCGTCGTCTCAAATCAATGTGAATACACCCGAATTGTATGAGGCGGCACGCAAAACACTGGAGAGACGGCTGGCAGGAAATCCAAATGCCGCCATTGACGAAGCCAAAAACAGGTATCAGAGTTATGGCAGCTACCTCGATGGAAAAAGTTTCGGGGGCTGGCAAAGTGTGTGGATCAGCATGATGTGGCTTCGTCTGGGAGAAGCCGAACAAACCTACAAACACCACCAGTATCAGTTGAAATATGGGATGAATCCAAATTTCTTTGGCGGTGCAGCTCAATTGGATGGAACCTTTGGATCAACCGCCGTGATCGCTGAAATGCTGTTGCAGAGTCATACCGGTGTTATTAACATCCTTCCTGCCTTACCGGCATTCTGGAAAAACGGGGAAGTTTCGGGGCTGAGAGCAAGGGGAAATGTTGAGGTGAGCATGAAATGGGTGGCGAACAAGCTAGTAAAGGCAACCATCAAATCATACGGGAATAACGAATGTATGGTAAAATATGGCAGTTTAGAGGTAAAGCTAAAAATGAAAAAAGATCAACTTGTGTCCTTGAACGGGGAATTGAAAGTTTTATCAAATTAATCTGCAACAAAGTAATCAGTAAATAAATCAACAATGTAAACCGAATGAATATGCGCTTATTATATGTTTTGTTTTTTATTGGAGGTATAAGTATTTCCATGAGTTGTACCCAGAAACAGTCGCTTAAAAATTATTCGGATGTCCACCTTGAGTTTGTCAGCCTTCATCCGGAACCGATTCTTAAATCTGGGGACCCGGGTACGGAAGACATCAAATTTGGTTTCGAAGGAGGTACCTGCCGGAAAGTCAATGGTGTTTACTACCTGTTTACCACTGAAGTGTTCGATGTTCCCAAAACAGCTGCAGTGCGGCTTGCTATATGGAAGAGTACCGATGGACTAAGTTTTCAGAAACTTAGGGTCATTGCAGAAACTAATCGGAACTGGGAAGACACGACACATCGGATGTCGCCCTGGGCACCAAATACTGTATTTGATTCAGCAAGGAATGTATGGAGTGTTTTTCATGTGGCCTATCGCAGAAAACCTAATTCTACCAATGTTTTCAATATGACGGGGAGAATTTTCAGGTACGACTCCAGTGTAAAGGGAATGGATGGAATAGCCGGTCCTTATGTCGAAGGTGGTTGGCTAAATGTGGATCGAAAACCCGAATGGTGGGAAGGACCGGGTGAAATTGTATCTTTTTATCCTTACAAGGTTGGAAATGAATGGTGGGCTTTTTATGGTGGAAACAGTGTTCCTGATCATGTGGATGCCAATGGAACATTAAATCCGAATGCTAAAAATATTTTTTATGCCGGACTCATGAAGTCAGAAGGCGGTCTTACGGATAAATGGATACGCCAAGCTGAACTCAATCCTGTTCAAATGGATCCTGAATTTGTTGAAAATTCGATTGTTACCCAGGTTGCACCTAATCTATACATAAACCTTTATGATGGTGCAAACAAAACTGAGATTTCGTATGCATGGTCGGTCGATGGAATTCATTGGGGAAAAGAACAATTGATCAGACTGCAAAATCCTCCGAAATGGATAAAGAATACCCGCACTCCGTTATCCCTGATCGATGAAGGGGATGGAATCTATTCCATATATTTTACAGCTTTTGACGGGAATAATCCTGATAAGGTCGAACCCTTGTGGCACGATGGATTTGGAAATGTCGGATTGGTGAAGGTTAAACTGATAACTAATTAAAATTTAAATAGATATGAAAATATATTTTGTGATTTTCTTATTTCTCCTATCGGGTTCATTTCACCAAATAAAAGCCCAATCCTTTCAGCCCAACTGGGCATCTTTAGACCAACGACCCATTCCGAAATGGTTTACCGATGCCAAGTTCGGAATCTTCATTCATTGGGGAGTTTATTCTGTTCCTGCCTGGGCGCCCGCCAGCGCGGATATTGGGGTGTATGCCAAGTATGCCGAATGGTACTGGCCACGAATTAATGGTGGCAAAGATCCCAATCCGCAACAGGGCGATGTCAACAAACTTTTCCTCGATTACCACAACAAAGTATGGGGTGAAAAATTCAAGTATCAGGACTTTGCGCCCATGTTCAAGGCCGAACAATTTAATCCCGACCAATGGGCTGAAGTATTCAAAAACGCAGGAGCAAAATATGTGATCCTTACTTCTAAACATCACGAAGGTTTCACCCTTTGGCCAAGCGAACAAAGCTGGAACTGGAACTCGGCGGATATTGGGCCACACCGCGATTTGTGCGGAGATCTTGCCAAAGCGGTGAAAGCCAAAGGCCTGCACATGGGCTTTTATTATTCGTTGTACGAATGGTTCAATCCGCTTTATAAAAGCAATCCTGAAAAATATGTCAATGAGCACATGATTCCACAACTCAAAGATTTGGTTACCCGCTACCAGCCTGACATCATATACCCTGATGGCGAATGGGATTATCCAAGTTTAATGTGGCAAAGCGAGAAATTTCTGGCCTGGCTGTACAATGAATCACCTGTAAAGTCTTCAGTGGTTGTTAACGACCGCTGGGGTAAGGAAACACGAAGCAAACATGGCGGCTATTACAGTACGGAATATGGCAACGTAAATGGCGACGAAAAAGCAACCGACATGTCGGCGCATCCCTGGGAGGAGATTCGCGGAATCGGTACTTCGTTTGGTTATAACCGGATTGAAGATTTGAGTCATTACATGTCGTCGGAAGCGCTGGTTCACATGCTCATCAAAATAGTTTCCGATGGTGGTAATTTATGCCTGAATATTGGACCCACTGCTGACGGTTTGATCCCAGTAATTATGCAGCAACGCCTGCTCGACATCGGTAAATGGCTTGCTACCAATGGTGAGGCTATTTATGGAACAACCGTATTTCAAAACCGTCCGGCAACAAGTAAAGATCAAACCATATTCTACACGGCAAAAGGCAAAGTCCTTTACGTGATTTGCACCCGTTGGCCTGAAAAACCGGTCGTAGTTTCCGGATTAAAAAATAGTGGAAAGGTAACTTTACTTGGAAGTACAATTCTTGTAAAATCAAGCTTCACAGAAGGAAAACTGCGGATTACACCACCAGAAATCAATCCGGGAAATAATCCGGGCGAATATGCCTGGGTATTTAAAATTGAAAATATTGAATAATGATCGCGATATTTTTTCAAATAGCTTTCCTGAAATTTAAGAAGAAATATAGCCCGACACAATGAAATTAAAATATCTATTTACACTCACTCTAATCATTCAAATCGCTGGTTTTAGTTATTCACAGAATAATAAAACTGACCTTTCTAAATTCTGGATTAAGGAGAATGATCGGGTTTGCTACATTGGCAACAGTATTACCGCAGGCGGAGAATACTGGTTTTTCATCGATTTGTATGCTCATACGCGTTACCCACAGTTGAAATTTGAATCTTTCAATTGCGGTATTGCGGGCAATTCCTCGCAGGATGTTCTTAACCGGATGAACAGTGATATTCTGATACATCGGCCTACTATTGCGACGCTAAAGTTGGGAATGAATGATGTTCAGCGGGATTTATACTCTTCCGAGAAGGCAAGCAAGGAAACCATTGACAAACAGAATGATGCTCTGATAGAATATGAAAAAAAAATGTCATTAATTGCTAAACAGCTTGCACTTCAAAATTGCAGACTGATCATTTTTACACCTTCCATCTATGATCAAACAGCCAAAATTTCTACGGCCAACAATTTTGGGGTGAACGATGCTTTGGGGAAATGTTCAGTTATAGCAAAGAAACTGGCAACCAAATACAATGCTCTTCTGGTAGATTTTTATTCTGTAATGAATCGGATAAACCATGAAAAGCAGTTGAAAGATTCAACTTATACCTTGATTGGGAATGACCGTGTACATCCCGGAATGCCGGGACATTTGGTGATGGCGTATACCTTTTTGACAGCTCTTCATGCTGATTCGCTCGTATCAAAAATAGCACTTGATGCCAATCCGAAAAAAGTAATTGATGCCATTCATTGCCAAATCAAAAATCTGGAATTGGATCAGAACAAACTTTCCTTCGATGTCCTTTCTTATTCGCTTCCATTTCCTATTCCTACTGAAGCAAAACCTGCCCTGGAACTGGTGCCATTTACTCAGAAGTTAAATCAGGAACTTTTATCGGTAAAGAACTTAAAATCGGGGAAATATCTCCTGATGATGGATAAGGATACAATTGGTATTTTCCAGGATTCTGATTTAGCCAGGGGGATTAATCTTTCGCTTTACCCCCAAACCCCTCAGTACAGGCAGGCAACTCAGGTCATGGATATCTCATTGAAACGACATAATCTAATCAGCGGAAAGATGCGAATCATGGCTATGATCGAAGAATCAGCATTGAAAGGCATAAAAGACCCGAATAATATGCCGGAAGCCAAAACTTTACTTGATGCACAGCTTGAAAAGATAAAAGGAAAGGATTATTATGGTTGGGTTCGTGACCGTTATGCTGACTATTTGGAAATGAAGCCCAAGGAAAAAGAAATTGCGGAAGAAATTCAAAGATTAGGTCAGGAAATATATGCAATGAATAGGCCAAAAGAACATCATTATCAGCTCATACAAAAAAAATAGGATATTTATGAAAAGAATCTTTTGGGCTGAATTTTCAATACTTTATTTTTTAGTCTTGGTCTTTATTCTGATATCAAAGCCAGTTCAAAGCCAGTTTATTCCTGGAAAAATCTGGTTAGATACAGACAATAAACCGATTGAAGCACATGGTGGCGGCATATTAAAAGTAGGTGAGATTTACTACTGGTATGGAGAAAACCATGCTCTTGGAATTGGCAATAAAACCGGTATTTCATGCTTTTCATCCCACGATTTGCAAAACTGGAAAAATGAAGGAGTAGTATTTCCAAAAGAAGAATTGCCGCTGATGTTTCAGGATAGCGGTGTTTGCGAACGCCCGAAAGTGCTGTACAATGCCAAAACCCATAAATATGTGATGTGGATGCACCTCGATGCCAATCAATACACAGTTGCAACGGCTGGTGTGGCCGTATCTGATAGTCCTTCTGGAAAATTTAAATTCCTCGGTTCTCAGAGACCCATAAATTATGACTATGGCTACAAAAAAGAGCAGCGCGTTCCAGGTTTCGATTCGCGCGAAAAAGAGTTGGGCAATACCTTTCGCGATATGGCTTTGTTCCAGGATGACGACGGGAAAGCCTACCTCATTTATTCCTCGGAGGAATTGGTCACGCTGTATTGTGTTCAGTTAAACGAATCGTATACTGATATTGAACGTCCGCTTGCAAAAGGAAAAACCTGGGAACGGATTTTTGTCAACCAGACCAGAGAAGCACCGGCACCATTCAAATTCAACGGGAAATATTACTTATTCACTTCGGGTACTTCGGGATGGGATCCCAACCCGGCACAGTTAGCGGTGGCCGATCATCTGTTTGGTCCATGGAAAACCATTGGCAATCCATGTATCGGGGCAGAATCGCTGACCACTTTTGGCTCACAAAGTACCTATGTTTTGCCGGCGCCGGGCAAGCCTTCCGGAAGTTTCATATACATGGGCGACCGGTGGAACGGATTAAACCTTGAAAAGTCGACCTATGTATGGCTGCCGTTCAAAATGAATGAGTATGGCGGATTTAAGCTGGTGTTTTTTGACCAATGGGACATGTCAATTTTTGACCAGACTGGTGAACCCCTAAAATCGCCTATGATTAAAGAAACATCGACCAACGTTTTAACCTGGATACCAGTGGCGGATGCCGATGGATATAAGGTTTTTAAGAATGGATATTTTGTTTCGTTTACCCGCGAAACTCAGTTCAGAATACAGGAAGAGTTTGCAGGTCAGGTATTTAATTATTCGGTGCAGGCGTGGAAAGTGAATGGCCAATTGTCAAAACCATCAAACCTGCTTACTAAAAACTGGACATTGGCCAAAGAACTTTACCTGAGCGATATGGACGCGGAATCATCCAAACAAGGTTGGGGTGTACTTCAAAAAGACAAGTCCATCCAGTTACCGAAAATAAAAATTGCAGGCATTGAATTTCAAAAAGGCCTGGGAACCCATGCTCCGGCCGAAACTGTTTACCGCATTTGCGGCAATTATTCAATCTTTTCGGCACGAATAGGAGTAGATGATTATACGCGTACCTACCATTTAGCCAGCGTTCAGTTTGAGGTGTGGGGCGATGGCATGATGCTGTACCAGAGCAAAATAATGAAAGCCGAAGATCCAGCGGTGGAAGTAAATGTTGATATTACAGGAATCAATGAACTGAAACTAATCGTGAATGACGGTGGTGATGGTCAGGATTGGGATCATGCCGATTGGGCAGAGGCAAAAATCAACACGAAAAAATAATACAATAAACATAAAATGAAAAAATTTAACCTATTTCTGTTTGTCCTTATCTTGTTTTCGATCCAGCTGTTTGCAGAAAAGACAGTAACTCCGGAACAAAAATACAAGGCCATCCAAACCAAACTGCAAACCTGTTGGGGAACTTTCAATCACAAAAGTGTGCTGAGTCATGTGTTGTTGCCCGAAGGTTTTGCGATGAATGTTGGCATCAAACTGCACCAGAACAATGCTGACAATTACCTGAAAGAAGCGTTTATCTCTTCGCGCGGTCCGCGTCCCGAAAAAATTACACCCGGTTATAAAGCCTATGATGGCAGTTATTCCGATCTGACAGTAGAATGGAATGGCATGAAATTCAGGATCGAAAGTGCGACTACGGAGAATCAGGATTTGATGTTGCTGGTCACACCCATCCAAAATCCGGAGAATATTCCGTCAGTTGTTCTGGAAACCGGAATGCTTTGGAATCATCCTGGAACATATGAATTAGACGGAAATTCGATTAAAGTTAAAACGAAAAACAAGAATCTGACAGTTCACTCAACTGGTGCTCCGGAGAAGGAATACCTTGCAAACACCTCTCCATATCTGGCAGTCAGGTTTGATCAAGCTGTAGCTTTTTATACTGGCGAAACCAAAAACATTGATCAAAT
>JBAWZG010000184.1:0-8921 GCA_037143155.1 Bacteroidia bacterium | reverse complement strand
TGTCCTTTCAGGACGAATATATTTATGAATTTTACAATTTCCTGCAAATTGCTGCCCAGCCTCCACCTTTTGCCAAATCAACTTTCAGCTTATCGGCTTTAGTTACTTGTTTCACAACCCGTTTGTAATCATTGCAGCTTATATCGGCATTAATGCCATCCTGCATAATTTCAATTTCATAGGTTCCTTCACCCAAAAACGACAAATCAACATTGAGCGATCGGGCAGTCCAATCGGTCAAGGCGCCCAAATACCAGTCGTTGTCTTTATGCCGTGCTGTCAAAATATAATCTCCAACTTTGGCATCCAGAATTTTGGTATCATCCCAAACAGTCGGCATTTTGCTGATGAACGAAGTGCTTTCGGTTTCCTTGTAATAATTCGACGGACTATCATTCAGCATCTGCAGTGGTGCATCGTAGCAAACATACATGGCCAACTGATGACAGCGTGTTCCCTGGCTCATCGGATGTGAGAAGCTAATGGAATAATCCTTTTCATTTTTGTTGGTCATGGCTCCGGGAGTATAATCCATCGGTCCGGCCAGCATTCGCGTGAAGCAAAGCGTCACATCATGTTCCGGAGTGATATCCTTGCTCCATTTGCAGTTCTCCATGCCTTTCACACCTTCGTGATTAATGATATTCGGATAAGCCCTTGCCATTCCTGAAGGTTTGAATGCTCCGTGAAAATCGATCAGCAATTTCCTGTCGGCACAGGCTTTTGCTGCACGTTCGTAAAAGTTTACCATGTATTGTTCTGAACGGGCCATGAAATCAACCTTGATTCCTGCGGCACCCCATTTCGAGTACAAATCCAGAATGGTATTCATATCAGCATCGAGTGCGTTCCAAAGGCACCAGAGGATAATTTGTACATTTTTAGACTTTCCATAGGCAATCAATTCCTGAAGGTTCAGATCAGGATTAGCTTCCTTAATATTGGTGGTCGATTTAGTCCAGCCTTCATCCAGAATGATGTATGGAATCTTGTTTTTTGAAGCAAAATCAATGTAATATTTGTAGGTTTTGGTGTCCAGTCCGGCCTTGAAATCAACTCCGTAAATGTTGTTTTCATTCCACCAGTCCCAGGCAACCAAACCCGGTTTAATCCAGCTTGTTTCAGTCAGTTGATTTTCTCTTGAAAGTAAAAAGACCATCTGATTTTCAACCAAGCGGGCATCTTCGGTACTGATCATGAAAACGCGCCATGGAAAATTACGTGTTCCGCTGGTTTTGGCAATATAATCACCCTCCTGAATGTTCTTAATTCCGCGGTCACCTTGTGGATCCGATTTCAGGATAACATGCGGAAATTTGCTTTTGAAGGCAGACTTTCCGGTAGCTTCCATGAATAAACAAGGATAGTCGAACAAATCGGCTTCGGTAATTCCGATCTTGATGTTGTTATCAGCTTTCACCAGAGCTGGGAGAGAAGAGAATTTTCCGGCTGACAGTTCACTTAATTTTTTGTCCAGATAAAGCCTTTCATAGTGAGAATAAACGGTTTCTTCTTCAGGGAAAAGAACTCCGAAATCTCCCGAAAAATTCAAACCAACTTCTTCATTTTTCACCGTAATTTCTTCTTTCATGCTGGTTTCAAAACGATAGGATATACCATTATCGAATACCCGGAAACTAACTGCATAATTGGGCTTAAAAACCAGTCTGAGCTGATTGTAGTTATTCTGAATGGTTTTTGACTTGACCGCAACTACAGTTTGTACCACTTCAGAAACAGAGGTCAATTTATCGGAAACCACTTTTGGATTTACGCCAAGCAGAGCAGTTCCCAGATCAAGACTTATCGAATTGTTGTTAAAAATGGAATGATTGTCTACAGAAGCTGACCACCTGATCTGGGAATCAGCAGAAACAGTTACTGATATCTGACCGTTTGGAGAGGCGATTTTATAGTCTTTCGCCGATACACTCAGGCCAAGAAATGCAAGAAAGATTAGGATACTTTTTTTCATGTTGAAATTGGATAATGGATATTATTTAACTTGATTTTACTTTTTAATAAAACGGAAAACCTTAACCGAATGAGGTGCTAATTTCACGAAAACCGTCCTGTTTTCAAGGCTAATTTCCTTGTGCTCCCAAAGATCGCGCAATTTGTAGTCTTCGAGTTTGTATGATTGTGAAGACCAGTAGTCATCATTAGCCTTCAATAAAACATTGTAGTCAACCTGAACTGTTTTTTCTTCATCACCACGATTTAACAAACAAACTGCCTTTTCGTCTTTTGCGAGTTTTTTTATCCAGATTTCGTAGTCACCATTATCGCGATAGCAAAATCCTTGTTTGCCCAACACGTCCTGATCCAATGCAATCACCTCGCCGTTTTTCAGTATTTCAGCTGTTTCAGGCGACATACTGCCTAAGTCGTTACCAGCCATGAGTGGAGCTGCCAGCATACACCACAGGGAAAAATGAGTCCGGTATTCTTCCGTAGTCATGCCACCGTTTCCAACTTCCAGCATATCCGGATCGTTCCAGTAACCAGGTCCGGCATATTTGAAAAGGTTTCTTTCTTTGTCCAGAATATCAATCATCGAATCCCAGCGATCAACAATATCGCCAGTCGTACGCCACAAATGACCTACTTCCTTCGCCCATTCCCAAGGTTTTGCCGTACCCCATTCGCACAGACTGAAAACAATCGGGTGTTTGGCAGCAAATAGTCCATCACGCATGGTGGTATAGCTTGATTTGGCTTCCTGAGTTGTGGTGTTACACCAGTCGTATTTCAGGTAATCGACTCCCCAACGGGCATAGGTACGCGCATCCTGAAACTCGTGGCCTCTTCCTGCCGGACGACCGGCACAGGTTTTAGATCCGGCACACGAATAAATCCCGAACTTTAAACCCTTCGAATGAATATAGTCCGCCAATTTTTTCATTCCACCAGGAAAACGATCCTTGTCAACCACAATTTCACCATTTTCATCCCGGTCGACCTGCCAGCAGTCGTCAATCACAATATATTCGTAACCAGCATCCTGCATTCCGCTGGTCACCATTTGATCAGCCATTTGCATAATGAGTTTTTCACTCACATTACAGCCAAATTTATTCCAGCTGTTCCATCCCATCGGTGGTGTTTTTGCAAGCTGATCGAACTTTTGCGCAGAGGCACAAAAAATCGGTAATGTCAAAAGAATTGTCCAAAGTAATTTTTTCATAAATAGAATTTAAATGGTTTAGTATAATGAATTTGTTTTACACCATTGAAAATGAATCAGCATCGTTCAAAACCGGAAAGTCTGACCTGAATTTAATCAGTTCTGAATACGAAAATTGAGCAGAAACAATTCCTTCTGAATTTTCCTCAATTGTTGAAAGAACGTTCCCTTTTGAATCAATCAGTTGAGAATTTCCGGAGTAGCCGATTGAATTTCCGTCAGTCCCCACTCTGTTGGCCCCAACCACGTAAGCCTGATTTTCGATTGCACGGGCTTTAAGTAATGTACTCCAGACTTCGGTCCTTGACTGCGGCCAATTCGCAGAATAGACCAAAATATCGTATTCGTTTCGGTTGCGTGCCCAAACCGGAAAACGAAGATCGTAGCAAATCAACGGACAAATGCGCCAGCCTTTGTAGGTAATGATTAAGCGTTCAGTTCCCGGCTCAAAATGACTTTCCTCGTTTCCCATGGTAAACAGGTGGCGCTTGTTATAGAATTGTATCTCTCCTGAAGGTTCAACAAAAACCAGCCGGTTGAAATAATTTCCGTCTTCCTGAATGATCAGGCTACCGCAAAGTGCCAGTTGATGGGCTTTTGAACGCACTTTCATCCAACGGATGATTTCTCCATCCATTGGTTCAGCTAATTCCGAAACATTCATTGAAAAGCCGGTAGAGAACATTTCAGGAAGGAAAACAATGTCTGTTTTTTCATCTGTTGTTTTTAACCATTCATCAATTTTCAGTCGGTTGGCCAATGGATCTTCCCATACCAGATCGAGTTGAAATATGGCAACTTGCAAGGTTTCCTGTGTCATAGTGTGGGTCATTAAATTGTCATTGATTGTCATTTATTGTCATTAAATTTTCATTCGTAGTCAAGGTCTCAAATCAAATGGAGTGACAACAAATGACGTGAAACAAATGACCATCAATGACTTTATTTTACTATTTAATTTCTGATATAAAATTTTCTCATATTCGTTGCCTGGCAATATTCTTTCAACAGCCTCTCTGCCATCTGCCCTGCCTTATCCAAAAGATTATCGCCTCCAAAATCGATCAGAATCATTAAAAACCGATTGGTTTGCGAAATAACTTCGGTACGCAGAGAATCACTTGTTGGTGTACCAAAAGCGCCCAGATCATCCCTGAAAACAGGCAGATTTTCAATATTCAATTCTCCTCTGCCGATTCCTGAATAAGGTTCATCAACTTTCCCGATTCCGAAAATTACATCACCTTGAATACAGTCTGCGTCATAACCACCAATTGAAAACCCACTGGTAATGGAAACCAGGTTCAACTGATCGACAACATTGTTGATGTGATACAATCCTTTTCCGGAGACCGCCCTTCGTAACAGGGCCTCTGCAGATAAGCGATACCGTGCCGGATCTTTTCCACATGCCCGGTATGCTTTTCGGGAAGATTCAATGGCAGGAGTTTTACTGATTTCCTCAATTAACAGAGTCTGACTGATTTTTTCAATCCGATCATTAATCTCAGTAATCAAACCTTCCGGAGATTCTGAAACAATTACTTCTGATTCAATACAAACTAAGCTCAACCTTGGACAGCGATTTTTAAGTTCAGGGCTGATTGAAATTTGGGTCATCCGAAATGGTTTAAAGAATTGATTATTCGAGTTGCTGTTCAACAAAATTAAGAAATTAGCCAGCATTACCAAAGAACCAGTTTTTTAGTGAGCCGATAACCGTTTATTCGAACATTGATCAGATAAATGCCTTTGGAATAACCTGATAAATCCATATCAAACTTGTTGGTACTCAAATTGACAAGGTATTTTTCAGAAAACAATTTCCGGCCATCAAGGGAGGAAATATCGACCAGTGCGGTTCCGGCATCTGGATTGGATATAACCAGACTGAAGACCCCATTCGATGGATTCGGAAATATTTCCAGAGAATTACTTATCAAATCTACAACAAGGTTCCCAAATGCATTGACATCTCCGTCGACCTGCAGCCAGTATTGTTTCCCGGGAACAAGAGCCAGATTTTCAATTAATGCTGTTTTGTCGGAAACCGAACGGTTGTCATTGGCTGCCAGAATGGAATAGTGATTGGAATTTCCAAATAAAATCGATTCGAACGACGCAGCTTCATACACTGCGATCTGATCGTCAAACCCACTCGTATTGATTGTCGTCAAACCACTTGAAGGAGCGATGAAAGTAAACCAGACGGAATTATTCAATACGCTGTAATTTCCTTCAGGATTGGGACACCAGCTGTTTTCATCCACACATGACGACGACGGATGTGGTTCATTATTCTCAACTGTTGCGCACTGATTGGAATAGCCGGTATTCCGCCCCAAATGCAACCTTGCCGCATTGGCAATATTATCATTTGGCTGAATGATGACATGAAGCAAAATGCTGTCAGAAGCAGTACATGTACCATTTGTACCGACAACTTTGACCCAGGAATCGAATGATTTGGTATAATATCCGGAAGGATTCAAGGTCATAAAAAGCGTGTCGGAACTGGATCGGGTTTCTATCATTTGCGATTTGTCCATTTGAAAATGATAGTTAACTGCCCCTTTGGCAACCAATGGAAACTCATTCAGATCGCAACCACACACCTCATTATTGATGCTGATTTTTTGAAACTTGACATCCAGCTTACTTTTGGCCCGGATGTAATTTTGCGCTGTCATTTCATCGCGCCCGTATTTATTTGAAGTAAACAGGGAAACCGAGTAATTGCCATCGTTCAGAAACACGATTTGCGGATTTTGAGAAGTGTTGTCAGTTCCATTAGCAAACCGGTATGACGATGGTTCAATTTTCCAGAGCCAGCTGGACGGATTAAATGTACTTTCGTCGTAAAACGAAACCGCGCAATTGGAGCACACCTCCTGTATTTCAGCACGGAAATTAGCCGTTGGCCTCAATTTCCAGATTCCGTCCAAAGTTTTGGTTGTATTGTCCGGATCCAGCCAATGTGCCAACTGCTCATCAATTGATGAATTAAAATTCCAGGATTCTGAAAACTTCCCGAAAAGCATCACCGAATTTGTTCCTCCGTGAAGTTGTCCGATAATCCGTTTGTCCTGATTAAAAAGAGGACCTCCGGATGAACCCGATTCAGGATAACCCTGATCAAACCGAACTTTCCAATGGGTATCAGGAAGCGTGGTGGAAACTCCAAAAGCCCACTTCACCTTTTCAGGGTAACTGGTTATAGGCAAACTATCGATGGCAATGCATTTAGGCGATCCGACCGGATGATGAACGCAAACTCCTGAAGAAGAGTTGAGCCCTTCGGCGTCCCAGCCGGCGTAATACGGGTTATATTCGTCAGGCGGGTATTCATTTAAACGCAAAAGCGAAAAATCAGAATTCTTGCTTCCGGATAAAAATCTTGCACCAGATAAAGTTTGATTTTTAATTGCGTCGTTTGAAAAACAGCTTGAATTCTCGAAGTTAAAATAGGTAACCAGCGTATTGGCGACTTCCTGGGAAGCAATGCAATGATTGGCCGTGAGAAAATATGGAGTTTCGTCAACTTTGACATTATTCAAAAGGGCTCCGGAACAAAAGTAGGCAAAAAAGGCATCATTAAAAGTCATCAGGCAAACACTGCTTTTTTGGCTTTCCCAATTTTCACCCTCGGGGCAATTTACTCCAATCCGGACAATTTCATCGTTTTGAAAATTGATATACGACTGCGAAACTGAACCCAGAACCAATTCACCCGAAAACTCCGGATTAATAGGTTCAAAATATTCAATGACCAGGTTATTTCCAGGAAACTCCGCGATCGGTAACTGATGGCCCGGATTGTTGTTTTTTGAAGTAAATGCACCTCTTACCTGAGTTTGAGAAGAATCGTACAGATATAATTTTGCCTGGGGTGGTAGATGGTAGGTTTTGAAAAATATTCCGATCGAATATGCATCTTCTGACTTGATCTCGCAGCGCCAGATGTTTCCTTTTTCCGGAATTTCAGTTCGTACTCCGGATTCTTTGATGTTGATATCCTTCTGCTGAACGACTCCGTACCGGTTTTCAATCCCCAATTCCTGATCTTCTCTCATCATTTCCTGAACATGCACTGAATCAAGTTTTAATGTCGGAATCAAAACCGCCTGCTTTTGAACCAAAAGAAAACTTTCAGGAATCCCATGCTCACTGATCTGGGCGTTTGCTTCGAAGGAACCGCGGAGAATTCCGATAGTCAGGAAAATCAGGTAACAACAATTGAAGAAAGGTCTCATGCGAATTGTTTTTATCATTCCTGAATGACATTCAAACAACAAATACATGACAGTATCCAAGCCATTAACCCCTATGAATGGAATTTGTTTTTCAAATACAAAATCCACACTTCAATTGTTTTACGAAAAAAAACAGAAAATGGTATTTTGAGTTATCCCGGAATTTAAAAGAAAACTTCGGTCCGGATATTTTCGGCTGGAAGTCCGTTCTTTTCGAGTATGGTGGTGACTTCTTCAATCATATCGGAATTTCCACAGAGATAGCAGATCGTTTCCACTGAGACTGGATTTTGATTCAAATAATTGGTGACCCGGCCAAAGAAGTCACCATCAGCACTACGGGAAGTGCACAGCACGAACCGCTCCGGATTGAATGTCTCCCGGCCATAGGCTTCATTGGCAAAATGAACACCATGCAACACATTGTAATCTAAATCCGGGAACGATTTTACATACGAATGGAATGGTGAAATACCTGTTCCTGAAGCAATAAATAAACTTGGCTTTCCCTTTTTCGAATGTTCATTCAGAATGAAATAGCCTTTTGGACCTTCCACATCCAACTCAGAACCAGGCTTCAAATGGCGCAGGTAGCGCGAAAAATCACCCGCCGGAATTTCACGGACCAAAAAATCAAGGTATTCGTCGGTAGTTCCGCTATAGATTGAATATTCCCGGCCTTTGTTCTGATCCGGAATCCGGATAACCACATATTGGCCGGGCTCAAATTTAAAATCTTTCCGGTCGAGCCGGATTATAAAAGTTTCCGGAGTTAAATTAATAACATCCAGGACGGTATGTTTTGTTCGTTTCATGCAATAAGTTAAAAAAAGTCATTAAGTTGTCATTAATAGTCTTTCATTGGTCTCTGTTATCAGGATCAGGTGCCGTTTATACCATAAATGACGTGAAACAAATGACAATAAATGACTTTTCACAACTGTGTAAAATCTTTATTTCCAGCTTGATATTTATCCCTGGACATGCCGCTCCGCATGGTAAGACGACCGAACCAAAGGACTGCTTTCGACATACGAAAATCCTTTTTTCAGGCCTTCCGTCCGGTACATTTCAAAGGTTTCAGGTTTGACATACTCCACAACCGGCAATAAATTCGAATCGGGCTGAAGATACTGCCCGATGGTAACCACCTTGCAGCCAGCTTTGCGAAGGTCGTCCATCGCCTGAAGGACTTCGTCTTCGGTTTCGCCCAAACCGACCATAATTCCTGATTTGGAAACAATTCCGGCTTCGGAAATTATTGAAATCACCTGTAAACTGCGGTCATAACGGGCCGTGCTGCGCACTTTGGGAGTTAAGCGGCGAACAGTTTCCATATTGTGCGAAATCACGTCAGGCGCGGCATCAATCACCTTTTGCAGATGTTCCTTATTGGCATGAAAATCAGGAATCAGCGTTTCAATGGTTGTTTCCGGATTGAGCTCTTTGATTTTCCGGATGGTAGTCGCCCAGAATTCAGC
>JBAWZG010000183.1:0-8944 GCA_037143155.1 Bacteroidia bacterium | reverse complement strand
TCTGGAGAAAGCCGAAATTGAAAAAGAAAAGAAAGGCAAAAAAGACGAAGAAATTTCTTCGGAAGTCAAGGAAATGTCCGAAGATATTGAGAAAGCAATTACTGCTCTGAAAGATGAACAAAAAACCAAATTGACAGCGTTTGGAAAGGAAAATAAACTGGCCAAACAATTGGTTGATCTGGCACTTCTTGCCAACGGAATGCTGAAAGGCGAAGATTTGGACAAGTTTGTGAAACGAAGTTTTGAGCTGATCAAATAAGAAATTAGTTTTTTATTTCTGCAAGGCAGGTTTTCGAAGGAAGACCTGCCTTTTTTCTTATTTTTGAACCTCAATGATACAATGCCTCAATGAAAGAAAAATTAGATGCTTTTGCCCGCCTGTTGGAAATCATGGATGAATTGCGTGAGAAATGTCCGTGGGACAAAGAGCAAACCCTCGAATCTCTCCGGAAACTGACTATTGAAGAAACCTACGAACTGGCAGATGCCATCCTGAATAACGATTTGAACGGAATCAAAAAAGAACTGGGTGATTTGATGCTACACATCGTTTTTTATGCCAAAATCGGTTCCGAAAAAGGTGCTTTCGATATGGCCGATGTCTTGAATTCCATCAACGAAAAGCTGATATACCGCCATCCGCATGTGTTTGGCGATGTCGATGTGGCCAATTCACGCGAAGTGGAGCAAAATTGGGAAACGCTCAAGCTGAAGGAAAAAGGAGGGAATAAAAATGTTTTGGAAGGCGTACCGGCAGCTCTGCCAGCTTTGGTAAAGGCAAACCGTATTCAGGAAAAAGTAAGTGGAGTTGGATTTGATTGGGAATACAAGGAGCAGGTTTGGGATAAAGTGAAAGAAGAAATCAACGAATTGTGCGTTGAAATTGAAGCTGTTGATAAAGATAAGATTGAAGGTGAATTTGGAGACCTGTTTTTTGCCATGGTCAATGCAGCCCGTTTGTATGGCATTGATCCGGAAACAGCCCTGGAACGAACCAACCTTAAATTTATCAAACGGTTCAATTACCTCGAAAGTCAGACAATGAAAAAAGGAATAGACTTGAAAAAAATGTCGCTCGCCGAAATGGATGTGATTTGGGATGAAGCAAAAAGGCTCGAAAGATTATAGAGATAAGAGTTATTGCTTCACTTTAATGAATTTTTAAGTAACAGGAATTTTAATGATAATTTCAGGTAAATCCACCTGACAAAAAAATATTTACAAATATTCAAAATTCAAAAGCCATGAAACGACTAAAAAGCCTATCACCACAACCCTTGTGGAACTATTTCGAAGATATTTGCCAGATTCCGCGACCCTCCAAAAAAGAAGAAAAAATCATGCGTTTCCTGCTTGATTTTTCAAAAAAAAATGGACTGAAAGCCCGTCAGGATGAAATTGGAAATCTGCTGATCAGCAAACCGGCATCCGCTGGACGGGAAAAGGATCAGGTGGTTATTCTGCAGTCTCATGTCGATATGGTTTGCGAAAAGAACAGCGATACCCGGCACGATTTCGATACCGATGCAATCCAACCTTTCATTGCTGATGGCTGGGTGATGGCAGAGGGAACCACGTTGGGTTCTGACGATGGCATTGGCATGGCTGCACAGATGGCCGTTCTCACCTCGTCTGATTTGCTGCATGGACCGATCGAATGTTTGTTCACGGTGGACGAGGAAACTGGTCTTTCCGGAGCATTTGCCCTGCAACCCGGATTTTTGAGCGGGAATATTTTGCTCAACCTCGATTCGGAAGACGAGGGTGAATTGTTTATCGGTTGTGCCGGAGGAATTGATTCGGTCGGAAAGTTAAAATATACTCCGGAAACGCTTCCGGCCGGTTCGTTTGCGGCCAAACTGGAAGTAAAAGGACTTCTGGGCGGACATTCAGGAGACGATATCAATAAAAACCGTGGTAATGCCAATAAAATTCTGAACCGGTTTTTAATTGATGCTTCCAAACTGTTTGATCTGCGGATTGCCGAATTCAATGGAGGAAACCTCCGGAATGCCATAGCCCGTGAGGCTTTTGCATTGGTGGTGGTTCCTCATTCGCAAAAGGAAAACCTGATTGTTGAATGGAATGTCTTCGCTTCAGAAATGGAATTCGAATTTGAGCGTTCTGAGCCCAAACTGAAAATGCTTCATCAATCGGTTGCTTTGCCTGAATTTGTTATTGATAAGGAAACTCAGGGTCGATTGCTGAAATTGATCGCTGCCTGTCCGCATGGCGTGCTGGAAATGAGCAGCCGGATGATTGGAATGGTAGAAACCTCAACGAATCTGGCATCAATAAAATTCAGGGAGAATCATGAGATTGTATTGACTACCAGTCAACGCAGCGAAATTGACAGCCGCAAATTCATGGCAGCCGAAATGGTTGAATCTGCCATGCTGCTGGCCGGGGCTGAAGTCGCCCATTCCGAAGGTTATCCGGGCTGGACGCCCAATCCGGATTCCGAAGTCGCCAAAATTGCCGCGGCTTCATACAAAAAATTGTTTGGAAACGATCCGCTGGTAAAATCCATTCACGCCGGATTGGAATGTGGTCTGTTTCTTGAAAAATATCCCGAACTCGACATGGTTTCTTTCGGCCCGACCATTCGCGGAGCCCATTCGCCCGATGAACGGATCAGTATCGAAACGGTTGATAAATTCTGGAAATTATTGGTGGAAGTTTTGGAAAATATAAGGTAAAAGAAAAATAAATTTGTGTTCTATCTCACAGGGTAAATCCGAAAATAAAAACGGATTTACCCTGTGCTATTACAAGTCGTCCTTTCAGGACTTGAAGGGCCAAAGCCCCGATATGTGATAGCATAGGACGGAATGAAATGGAGTCCTATGGAGTTGAAATTATGTATTCTTGATTTTGATGATAAAATTTAAAAAAATCGTTAAAAATCATCATCTTCACAATTCCAAAACCAAACCTAATGAACCGAAATCTGTTTTCTCAACTTTTCTTTGTCATTTGTCTTTTTTCTTATTCGTTGGCTCAGGCTCAGGAAAACTGGACACACCTTCGCGGAAGCAATCTCGACGGGCATTCCATCAGTAAAAACACACCAACAACTTGGAGCGAAACCACGAATATTTTATGGAAAACCGGGATACGTGGAGTCGCCTGGTCGTCTCCTGTGGTTTTTGGTGATCAAGTCTGGACCAGTTCGGCTACATCAGATGGAAAGGAATTATTTGCAGTTTGCACCGATTTTAATTCCGGAAAAATCCTGAAAGAGCTTTCGATTTTTCGTCCCGATTCGGTACAGCACATTCATCCAACCAACAGTTATGCTACGTCAACACCTTGTATTGAAGACGGTTTTATTTATGTGCACTTTGGAACCTATGGAACGGCCTGTATTGATACCCGGAATTTTGAAATCGTTTGGACCCGCACCGACCTGAATTGCGAACACATGCAGGGTGCTGCTTCGTCGCCTATTTTGTACAAAAATCTGTTGATTCTTCACATTGAAGGAACAGATGTTCAGTACCTGATTGCCCTGGACAAACACACCGGGAAAACGGTATGGAAAACCGATCGTCCACGGGAGTTTTACGACAACATCGAACCTGTTTCACGAAAGGCCTATTGCACTCCGATCGTGGTTGATGTCAACGGAAAAGACCAGCTGATCAGCAACGGATCTCAACTTGCCATTGCGTATGAACCGGAAACAGGCAAAGAAATCTGGCAGGTATTTTATGGTGACGATTCAACGGTTAGTATGCCTTTAAGCTATAATGGAATGGTTTATGTCAATTCAGGCTGGATGCTACCGAAAGACGGAAGTCCGTTTTATGCCCGCTTACTGGCTGTTGATCCTACCGGAACCGGTGATGTGACCAAAACGCATGTTCCCTGGGAAGTTAAGGAAGATGTTCCGCAGATTTCTACTCCGGTGATTGTGGATAGTATGATTTACATGGTTCACGAACGCGGTGACCTGACTTGCCTGAGTGCTAAAACCGGCACGGTTGTATGGAAAACCAAACTTGGCGGTCAGTTTAATGCTTCGGTTTTGTTTTCCTCCGGAAATATCTATTTGTTTGGTGTGAAAGGCAAAACCTACGTGATTAAGCCAGGAATGACTTTCCAGCTGGTAGCCGAAAATCAGCTGGACGGAATGATTAAAGCCACTCCGGCCATAGTCCGGGACAATATAATTCTTCGAACTGACAAGTTTTTGTACCGGATCGGGAAATAAAAGAAGATAGTAGTTGAATGAGCCTCCTACCTTTCATTGATCAGCAAGCTATCAAGAGGAGATATGATCTTGGTTTGGGAAATTTTACTGATATGGTTATAAATGCCGGTTGTCCTAATGGATTGATGCCCCAATAGGTCTTTTATGAAACGAATATCGGTCCCATTTTCAAGCAAATGAGTGGCAAAACTATGTCGCAAAATGTGAGGAGAAACTGCATTTTTAATTTGACTTCTTTGCGCTGCACTTTTAACTACCTGTTGAACGCTTCGGTTTGAATACTTTCCGCCGCCCTGACCTTCGAATAAATATACTTTCGGCCGGTATTCCCTGTAATAAAGCCGAAGGTTCCTGAGGAGTATCAATGAGAGCATAACCACCCGGTCTCTGCTGTTTTTTGTTTGTGCTATGTGAATAACCTGCGATTTTGAATCGATATCGGAAACTTTCAAGTTGACTAATTCCTTCAAACGTAATCCTCCGGAATAAAGCAAACAGAGAATACATTTGTGCTTCAGGTTTTCAGTAACATCAATCATGTGCCTTACTTCTTCCCTGCTGAGGTATTGAGGTAATTTATTTTCAGGAAATTGCGGCTTCAGGTATTTCAGGGGTAATTTAACACCCAGAACAAGTTCGTAAAAACGCCCGATGCCAACAACGACCTGCCTTTGATAGGAATAACTAATTCGTTTATTCCTTATAAGCCATAAAATGTATTTCTCGATTGTTTCTGGCGTAATATCTTTGGGATGTTGAATTCTTGCTGGTGAGACTTCGAGAAAATGCCTGATCACATTTAGGTAATGAATAATTGATGCTTCACTATATCTCTGTTCCTTCAGTTTTTCCTGATAAACAGATAACCAATATTCTGTATTCATATCCTGCATATTGATTTGAAAAACCTTGAATATTCGTAAATGCAAATTTAAAACATTTTCATATATATTCATAATCAATAGATATTCAGTTTATTGAAATTTAGAAACAGAATATAACTTCATTTTGTTGGACGCAAGTGAGGCTATGAAACTGATCACAATTCGTATAAAATCCAAAATTATTTATCAGTACAAACCTTTTTAAATTTAGAAGGAGAATAAACTATGAATGCAATGATGGAAATGGAAGAAAAGACCATGACGACACCTTTTGAAAAAAACGGAGTGCCTGAGAAAAGAGGAATGGGATGGCTGCCAGATTATCCTGATTTCAGGGATTTTACATCAGATTGTGATGTGATACATCCCAAATTGAAAGAATTGAAGCAGGATGATTCTATTCACAAAATGCTTACCAAAGTCGGAGTAAAAAAGACTGCAAAAGTAAGTATTCCTGCTATGGTTGATTTAAGGCCATGGTTTTCTCCGGTTGAAAATCAGGGTGCTCTTGGAGCCTGCACTGCCAATGCTGGCGTTGGGGTGGTTGAATATTTTGAACGGAGGGCACTTGGAAAGTATATCGATGCCTCCAGACTCTTCCTTTATAAAGCAACAAGGAATATGCTGCACCTGACTGGTGATACCGGGGCATTTCTTCGGACAACAATGGGTGCACTCGTACTCTTTGGTACACCTCCTGAAGAATATTATCCCTATGTTATTGCCGATTTTGACAAAGAACCATCTGCTTTCTGCTATGCTTTTGCTCAAAACTTCCAGGCAATTTCGTATTATCGGCTTGATCCACCGGGAATAACCAAGGAGACTCTTTTAAACAACATAAAAACTTATCTTGCTGCAGGTCTTCCTTCGATGTTTGGGTTCTCGGTCTACAATTCGTATGTACAAGCTTCGGCTACAGGTAAATTCCCATTTCCAATGGCCGGAGAAAAAATCGTTGGTGGTCATGCAATTGTAGCTTGTGGCTACGATGATAATATGATAATCAAAAATCTGGCTCCAGGTGCTGTCCAGACCAAAGGTGCTTTACTGATAAGAAACTCATGGGGTCCCGGATGGGGTATGGCTGGATATGGCTGGCTTCCTTATGATTACGTATTGAAAGGCCTTGCCGTAGACTGGTGGTCCTTGTTAAAGAATGAATGGGTTGATACGGGCGCTTTTAAAATTTGACTTAAGAATAATTGCCCGGAAAGTATTTAACGAAATCTTTTAGGAACACTAAAAAGTCTAATTATATAGCCTTCATTTTTCATAAAAAAAGTGAAGGCTATTATTTAAGTAAATGATTCAAATTAAGTGAATTGGAATCATATTTGCCCATTTCGAGTATTGGATTTTATTCTCTGAGATTTTCTTTCAGTTTGTACCATGGCTCCGGCAATTCCGGCAATGCCATTCTTATCCGCCATTCTTTCGGAAAGTAATTATTGGCGCGGTTCCCGAGATTTTTCACGAATCCAAGCGGAACTCCCTGATATTTTACCAACATCCATCCTTTGATCGTAGAATTAATCCGTATTTCATCTTTTTTCTGGAAAAGCAAAGCATCTCTTAAACTGAGTTCTATTGATTCAAATATTTCAGGATTTCGGTCGACTGAAAGTGCAAAAGTATGTTCAGGAAGCAGGTCGTTTTTCTTGAACTGGGCTACCGGCAAGCCAAAGCTGATGATCCGGAGTTGTTCTGAAATTGCATTTAATACCGGTATTTTGTCATCCGGAAAGGCAATCAGGAATTCATTTTTGGCAAAGAACTCCGAATCAGCACTGGTGATCCAGTTCTTGATTTCAATAAATTGCTTCGGCATTTTTTCGTACCTCGACTTTATTTTCTTTGGAATCGGGTAGGAGTCTCTGCCATCTTTTTTTCGGATTAAAGTCAGGAAAAACCCTTCGCCTTTTACCCGGTGTGGAAGAAAACGGTATCCAAACAGACCATCATTTTCAATTTCTTCAGCTCCCCAATTATCCTGAAGTGGAATCCGGATACTTTCCACTTCATTGTTTTCAACCAGCCATTTCAGGTTTTCTTCGTTTTCGGCCGGATTGAAAGTGCATGTGCTGTATATCAGATAAGCTCCGGATTTCAGTGAGGGCCAAATATCTGCCAGAATCCGGCGCTGGCGGGTAGAACACAGGTTGGAATTGTCAACCGACCAATGGTTGATCGCACCGGGGTCGCGCCTGAAAAGTCCTTCGCCTGAACAAGGAGCATCAACCAAAATCAAGTCGAACAATCCTTCCAGACTGCTGAAATCAGCCGGATCGTTGCTGGTGACCACAACATTTTGATGGCCCCATTTCCGGATATTTTCGTCCAGAACCGACACCCGCGAACGAATCACTTCGTTGGTAACCAGCAAATCGGAACTGTTGAGCAAACTGAGCAGATGGGTTGATTTTCCTCCAGGAGCAGCACACAAATCCAGAACAATCCGGTCTTTGGCGACCTCAATCTGACGAAAAGCCTGTTCCAGAAACATTGAACTGGCTTCCTGAACGTAATAGGCTCCTGAATGTAAAAGAGGATCAAGCGTGTAGGAAGGTCGTTCGTTTAAGAATATTCCTGTTTCGCACCAAGGAATCTTTTCAGTAGAAATTGGCAAATTGAATTTCCGTGGATTGGTTCTCAAACTGATGGCCGGAACCTGATCAATTGATTGAGTAAAGCGTTCAAAGTCAGAAGGAAACTGATTTTTGATACGGTTCAGGAATTCGGCAGGTAATATTTCGGAAGTCTTTTCGATGATTTTTTGAGTTTTCTTGTGATATTTGCCGGCAAGATAAAGTGAATGCGAACAATAAACAAATAAGTATGGTTGATCAAAATATCGTTTCGGATCTGAACAAAGAGGCTGATGCAGCCAATTTGATTGGAATGTTGGAGGAAGTAGCAAATCAATTTTCGGGGAAGTCAGTTTTTACGACCAGTTTAGGAATTGAGGATCAGGTTATCACGGACATGATTTTCAGCAATAATCTGGATATTAAAGTGGTGACTCTGGATACCGGCCGCCTGTTCGAAGAAACCTATAAAGTCATGAACCGGACCTTGGAAAAATATGGTAAAGCAATTCAGGTTTACTATCCAAAACATGAACCGGTAGAAAAGATGATTACTGAAAAAGGGCCGTTGAGTTTTTATTTGTCGCTCGAAAACCGCAAGGAATGTTGCAATATCCGCAAAGTTGAACCTTTGAAAAGGGCGCTTTCAGGAAATGAATGCTGGATTACAGGACTGCGCGCTTCCCAGTCAGAAAACCGTCACGACCTTGACTTTTTTGTTTGGGATGCCGGTTTTCAACTGATCAAATGCAATCCGCTTTTGCATTGGTCGCTTGAAGACTGCCAGAAATATGTGAAGGAAAATAATGTTCCGTACAATGTATTACACGACCGTGGCTTTGTGAGCATCGGCTGTGCTCCTTGTACCCGGGCAATTCAATCTGGTGAAGATTTCCGTGCTGGCCGCTGGTGGTGGGAAAACAATTCAAAGAAAGAATGCGGATTGCACACGCATCAGGAGTAGGAAGTGTTCAGTCTCAGTTTGCAGTTTTGTCAAAGTCACTAATTGTCATTTGCTTCGCGTCATTGGTAGTCATTGATTGTTTTAAGCACTGAAAGTGCAAAATATATTTGCCAGGGCAAACGACGTAGGAGTGTCGCCCCGGGGAAACATAAAGAATGGACAATCGTCCGCAGTTTATAGATTATCAAAGCTTTTCCCATATTTCGGACGAAATTGAATTACCCTTTAATTATCTCGAATTTCCCGTCCAAACGGAGTCAGTGCCAATGATACCAATTTGAAATGTTGTTTG
>JBAWZG010000182.1:0-9021 GCA_037143155.1 Bacteroidia bacterium | reverse complement strand
TTAGGTTTTTTTATCCATTAAGTTCTTATCGGAAAGAAACAACAAAAGGGTTGAAATAATTTAAGTAACCAACTTACTTCACTCAAAGCCAATCAACGGCAATAAACGACAGTTGCCCGTCATTTTTCCGCTTATCGAAAGAAAAATGGAATGGAAATACCGTGTTTATATAGTATATTTACAAACATAAATCGTTCTGATTTCTAACCTTAAAACAAAACACATGTTCGTAATTTTCATTGGTATTGCTGTAATCGTAATCGGTTTCGTTGTTGCAAGTAACGAATCTCCTGCCAAGCCATACAGCAGTATGATCCGGTTAATCGGATTATTGATTTTAATAGTCGGTGCAGGATTAGCTTCAGTAAAACAGATTGAACCCGGAGATGTAGGTGTACAGAAACTTTTTGGGAAAGTTAACAAAAGCATTCTTGAAAGTGGTCTGAATGTGATCAATCCATTGGTGGAGGTTGTCACTTTTGATGTGCGAACACAGAATTACACCATGTCGGCCGTGCATGATGAAGGAGACAAAGCCGGTGACGATGCCATCCGTGTACTTTCGGCTGACGGACTCGAAGTCGTCATTGATCTGACTGTTCTTTACCGGGTCTTACCGAATGAGGCTCCAAGAATTCTGAGTGAAATCGGGACTGATTACCGGAATACCATTGTTCGTCCGATCTGCCGGACTAAAATCAGGGACAATGCCGTGTATTATGATGCCATAGCTTTATTTTCATCGAAACGCGATGAATTTCAGGCAAGGATATTTAAAACCATTGAGAGTGATTTCAAAGGCAGAGGTCTGGTTCTGGAACAACTTCTGGTTCGGAACATTACCCTTCCAGAATCGGTAAAAACCACCATTGAGTCGAAGATAAATGCCGAACAGGAAGCCCAAAAAATGACTTTTGTTCTCCAGAAAGAAAAACAAGAGGCCGAACGCAAAAGGGTTGAAGCCCAGGGTATCGCCGATTACCAGAAAATTCTGAGTACCGGATTGAGCGACAAACAGCTTCAATATGAAATGATTAAAGCTATTGCAACTTCTCCGAATGCCAAACTGATTATCCTCGACAGTAAAAGGAATACACCTCTGATTCTGGATGCCAAACAGTAAAAAAAACTTGTTTTTCATTCCCAAAATAATCAACAAAAAAGTCCTGCAGGTTTCAGGACTTTTTTGTTGATTAAAGCACACATAAAATTTCTAAAAAAATATGTTCCATTTATAAAAACCAAATAAAGAAGAATTATCACTTGCCATTATTTTCATATCTTGGCACTTTAATTTTCATCAAATGTGGTGGACTTATTGATCTGGCTTTCATAATATCCGAATGGATAAACATTGGCTATTTTTCTAAACCTGCTTATTAAATCATGCATGGAACACAACGAATTTGTTTCAAATTTTGAACTTTCTCCTATTGCAATTGAATACTTTGATTCGAATGGTATTTTATGCTATATTAATCATTCTTGTATTGATTTATTTGGAATCCAAAGCATTGAAAATATTCAGTTTTTCAATTTGTTTACCGATCCAAATTTTTCCCAATCAGCTATTGCCGACATTAATGCTGGGAAACCAGTCAAACTCGAAATTGAAATCGACTTTGATCAGGTAAAGAGTGATAATCTTTACCCTACATCAAGGGAAGGAAACTGCTTCCTTGAATATTACATCAATCCTAAAATCAATGATAGCAAGGAAGTTGCCGGATACATTGTTCATATCATTGAAGTTACTGAACAAACAAAAACAATTTTATCACTCAAGCAACAGTCCGAAGAATTACAAAAGCTCAATGTTGCTAAAAATAAATTTTTCTCCATCATTGCCCATGACCTGAAAAATCCATTTAATGCGATTATTGGATTCAATGATTTAATGGTTAGCAGTTTCAACGATCTTGACGATGAAACCCTTTTACAAGGATTATATACTATCGAAAGTGCATCAAAGCATGCTTTTAAGTTACTTGAGAATTTACTCAACTGGTCTCTGAACCAAAACGGACAGCTACGGTATAGTCCTGAATTGCTGAATCTGAATGCCCTACTGGACGAAACCTTAAATATTATTGAAGGCACTGCGTCAATTAAAGGAATTAGCCTTGTTAATGGCATCAAAAATTCGATAGAAATTTTTGCAGATAAGAACATGATCGATTTTGTTTTAAGAAACCTTATTTTGAACGCCATAAAGTTCTCGCAAAGAGGAGAAAAAGTCAGGATAGATGCTGTCGAAACTGATCAAGAAATAAAGGTTTCAGTCATAGATAATGGTGCTGGTGTTGCTCCTGTAAACCAATCAGCCATTTTCAATATCGACAAACACACCATTACCCTCGGAACTGATAATGAACAGGGTACAGGGTTAAGTCTGATTTTATGCAATGACTTCATTAAGATGCATAATGGAACTATTGGAGTTGAAAGTTCACCTGGGAATGGAAGTACATTTACCTTCACCTTACCTGTTCATCGAAAAAGCATTTAATAATTAGCTGATAAAGAATTCGTTTTAAAACCTTTATAAAACACGAATGGGAACTTTCCGTTAAGAAAGCTCCCATTCACTTTCAGATTACCCGAAGGTTTTCTTTAGTGCCAGACTACGGTTATTACAACCGGGAGTTCGATTCGGCATTTTCAGCCTTCTCTCCCACCCTTTATCCTTCTGAAATTGCCTGTTACAGCAACCACCTCCGGATGTCCGCCCGATTTTTTCTTTCGAATCGATCTTCACGGACGAAGCCTCAGGTTGGCCACCTTGAACCGGTCTTTCGATCAGTTGTTTGGTAAAAAGTGTTCCATCTGTCCGGGGACGATTTTCCACTTCGATCGATTTTCTGAAACCGAAGTTTCATTCCATCTTTCACATTCCTGAACCAACTTTTAAATGAACTTTTAACGGTCAATCTTTCGGTTGATGAACTTTGAAAGCAAGCTTTCTGTCCCAACTTCAGCTCTTCTAAAATGCGGCTCCGAGGACCCGGATGATCAGGATTCCAGTTCGGTTAAAAACTTTTCTCCTTCTCCATTTCTTCCAAGCAGTTTTTTATCGCTCGTCTGATGAAATAAAGATACTTCATCAGAAGCATATCTGCCAAGTATTTTTCAAGGTTTAAACAAACTCCGTATTATTCGCTGATATGAACAATTGTTCATATCCTGTTTTGCTAAATATCATAAGGAATCCAGAAATCAATGCAATGGATTATCTGAAGTTATTAACAAAAACGTATGAAAATAAATTAGCATAATATCACCTGTTTCACAGCCAAAAACAGATAAAATACTGTCGAAAGCCAATAGTCAGAAGATACCAGGATGTCAGATTTTACTGGCTTCAGAAGAAACTAATGAAAAGTAAGATATTCAGGAAGGTTACAATGGCTCCAACCAGCAGCATAATTACGGTGGTAGATTTGGCATTGACATACTTTCCCATCACTTTTTGAGAGGAAGTCAGGTAAATCTGTAAAAAAATTGTAAAAGGTAGTTGAATGCTCAAAATCATCTGTGAAATAATGAGCGCTTTAAATGGATTCCCGATAACAAAAATCAGCGCCAGTGCAGTAATGAGTGACAAAGCTATTCCCAACCTGCTGTGGTTGTCTTTTATGTCATAAGGCTCACTGAATAAACCCGAAAAAATACTTCCACCAGCCATTCCTGATGTAATGGAACTGGCAATTCCGGCGAAAAGTAATGCAATAGCAAAAACAACTCCGGCATGATTTCCAAGAAGCGGTCCCAGCATCGACTGCGCCTGCTGCAGTTCATCAACTTTTGCCCCGGTTGAATGAAATGTTGACGCTGCCAGAATGATCATTGCACTGTTGATAGCCCAACCGATCAACATGGAAACCAGGGTATCAACAAATTCATAATCAAGCTGCTTTTTTATAACTTCATCATTTTCCAGGTTCCACTGCCGGCTCTGAATGATTTCGGAGTGCAGAAAGAGGTTGTGTGGCATGACCACAGCACCCAAAACACTCATAACTATCAGGATTGAACCTTGAGGAATTGATGGTACAACCCAGCAAATTCCTGCCTGCACCCAGTCAATATGAACCAGGCTAAGCTCATAGAGAAAAGAAAGGCCGATGATTGAAACAAAAGCTATAATTATTTTTTCTATCAGGGCATATGAATTGGTAAAAAGCATGATCCCTACAAAGATGACAACGATGATGGCCGCCGCCGGAATCGGAATTCCAAAAAGCATTTGTAAGGCGATTGCGCCTCCAAGAATCTCGGCAAGTGAGGTTGAAACTGAAGCCACCATGGCTGATCCAAGAATAGTGCGGGAAACCCAGGGCGGAGTGTGCATTGTGGCTGCTTCGGATAAGCATAAACCTGTGGCAATACCCAAATGTGCCACATTATGCTGGAGAATAATAAGCATAATGGTCGATAACGTGACCATCCAAAGCAAGGTAAAACCAAAATCAGAACCGGCGGCTATGTTCGAGGCCCAATTCCCCGGATCAATGAAACCAACCGTAACCAACAAACCAGGACCAATATATTTAAGGATTTTTAATGCCCCAAATGTTGGTTTATGATTTTTGTTGTCAATATTTTTAATGAAGGAAAGCATAGTATTGTCGCAATTAAAAACCAACGGTACAAAACATAGACAATCTAAACAGACAAAATGTTGAAAGGCTATGGCTTTCTATCGGGAATCAGAACTTCCCCGGTTTGGTTTTCCTCCTGAAGAATAATTCCTTTTTCCCTGAGGGCGACCACCTTTTCGTTGTGGACGGACTTTATAAACCGGTCCTTCTCCCATTTCAGGAGGTACAGGAATTTTCAAGACTTCCATTTCAATGAGCTTTTCAATACGGTCGAATTTCTCCATATCCTGCTCATTAATAAAACTGATCGCAATACCGGTTTTATCGGCGCGCGCGGTTCTACCAACCCGGTGAACGTAATCTTCAGCCGATCCGGGAACATCAAAGTTGATAATCAGGTTAATATCCTTAATATCGATTCCACGGCTCAAAACATCGGTTGCCACCAAAATCCGGGTTCTTCTGGATCGAAAACGCATCAACACATCTTCACGTTCTTTTTGCTCCAGATCAGATGAAATTCCTTCCACTGAATTTCCTGCCCTTCTCAGGCTTTTTACGATATCTGTAACCTTTCGCTTGGTCGAACTAAATACCAAAATGCTATCCAGATCAGGTTTATTGGTAATCAAACTGTTGATTACAGGAATTTTCTGATTCTCGTGAACCACATATGCAGCCTGCAAAACACCCTCGGCAGGTTTTGAAATTGCGGTACTGAATTCGACCGGATTCTTCAGTATTTTAGAAGCCAGCTCCCTGATTTTTTGCGGCATGGTTGCCGAAAACATCAGAGTTTGCCGTTCATCAGGAACATAACTCAAAATACGCATCAGATCATCATAAAAACCAATATCCAGCATTCGGTCGGCTTCATCTAAGACCAAATGTTTAATCTTATCAAATTGAACATACCCCAAATTCAAATGTGAAATCAGTTTTCCGGGAGTGGCTACAATGATGTTGGTGCCTTTTGTCAATGCCTTACTCTCGGCCTCCCAATCCGAACCATCGCGTCCGCCATAAACAGTTACCGAATTGATATTCAGGAAATAGGCAAATCCCTGAATTTGCTGATTGATTTGAATGGCAAGTTCCCGGGTAGGAACAATAACCAACGTACTTAAATCGTGGTTGTCTTCTGCGGCCAGATGGTCAAGAATAGGCAGCATGAAGGCTGCAGTTTTTCCGGTACCAGTCTGTGCGCAGGCCATGATATCGTGTCCGTCTAATATTGCAGGAATGGTAAGCTCTTGTATTTCAGAAGCTTTTTCGTATCCCATGTACGAAATGGCTTCCAGTATTTTATCGTCTAATCCAAATTCATCAAATCTCATAAGTGCCTGTCTGTATTTATTTATTACCTGCCTCCAATCTCACTTCCTAATATAATAATTGCCGATTTCAACAGTTTCGATCAATATAAAAACTGATGAAATCGAAGTTGAAATCCTTCAGTAATTGATTTCGACTTCTAACAAGATTCGCAAAAGTACTAAAACTTTGTCAACTAAATCTTTTGAAATGCTGTTAATGAACTTATTATCTGAATAAACACCCCCAGGAAAAAACATCCGTCATATCTTGCATTTATTTTAAATATTCCTTCGGGAAAAAGGATTGATATTTGTATTTTTGTGCCGTTAAAAATCAAGCTGATATCACCAGAAATTAAAAACAGGTTCTATGGGAAGGGCGTACGAATACCGAAAAGCATCGAAAGAAAAACGTTGGGATAAAATGTCTCGTATATTTCCAAAATTAGGCAAAGCGATAACTGTTGCTGCCCGCGAAGGGGTTCCGGATCCCGACATGAATTCCAAACTTCGCACTGCGATTCAAAACGCGAAGGCTCAAAACATGCCGAAAGACAACATCGATGCTGCCATCAAAAGAGCTGCAGGTAAAGATGCTGTGAATTTCATTGAAATCAATTATGAAGGCAAAGGTCCTCATGGAGTTTTGATTTTTACTGAATGTGCCACCGATAATCCAACCCGCACCGTTGCCAATGTTAAAATGCATTTCAACAAGGCAAATGGTATTATTGTACCTACCGGTTCGCTCGAGTTCATGTTTTCGCGCAAAGCGGTATTCGAATTTATTAAGAAAGACGGGATGAATATTGAAGATCTGGAGCTGGAACTCATTGATGCAGGTCTGGAAGAAATTGAGGAAAATGATGGAATAATCTATTGTTATGCCGATTACACCAATTTTGGATCAATGTCAGTTGCACTCGAAAATCTTAAAATTGATGTAACAAAAGCAGATTTGCAGCGCATTCCAAATTCTCCGGTTGAATTTACTGAAGAACAACTTGTTGACATCGAAAAACTGATCGATAAACTGGAGGATGACGATGATATACAATCGGTTTTCCACAATATCGCCTGATTCATTTCATACTGAGCAATGAGCAAACGCGAACTCCGGAAATACCTGAAAGATTTAACCAAAGAACAGTTGGAAGATCAAATCGTTGATGTTTACAACCGGTTTAAAGAAGTAAAGGAATATTACGATTTTGCGTTTAATCCAAGGGAAAACGAGTTGATGGAACAATGTAGGTTTCAAATCAGCAAAGAGTACTATCCGGTTACAAGTCGTAAAGCTAAAATGAGAAGGTCGGTTGCACAGAAATGGATAAAAAAGCTTATTTTACTTGATGCTGACGCTTCGTTACTCGCCGATGTGATGCTTTTCAATATCGAGATTGCCCAGACATTTTCCGGCGAACACATCATTCGACAGGAATCCTTCTTCACCAGCATGTACAAATCTTTCGAGGAAGCCTTGCGATTTTTTTCTGAAAAAGGGATAGTTACTGAGTTTAAAGGAAGAATAGAAAAAATTGCAGGTGATGCATGTGATCAGCAGTGGCCAAACCGTCAGGCTTTTGAAGATCTTGCCGATATGTATATTCAGTAAGTAAAACGTTGAATTACTAATACTAATTTTGAGTTAACCTTCCAACGAAACAACCAAACCAGAACTAATTCTTTTCCAGATATTTAAGTAAGTCAACAATCGATTTCTGATCGTCGTAATCCACATCGTGTTTCTTTGTATAAGCTTTTATTTCATTTCCCTTTTCACTTAACAGTTTAGATATCTGACGTATAGACAAAAACTTATTCAACTTTCCATCGATCTCTATCCAGTAATTAACTGATGATTGCGTTTGGAATCCTTCCGGCAATTTCATTTCATAAGCCCGTCCGCCGGCAAAATATCTGGAAAAGGAAGTAATTGCAGAAGTTTGCGAGGTTCCTCCATAACCGGCAGGTTTACCCGGATCTATTAACTTGCATTTGTGCACAGCATACAATATATACTTCGATTTATAGATGAGTTCGAAAAAGATATTCTCCTTCGGAATAAATTTTCTGTCAAGAATATAAACAGTATCAATCAATTCCAATTGACCAAGAGCCAGTTTTGTTCCTCTGGTTTCAAAAATCATTTCTTCTGTCAACGAGTTGTAGTTTAAGTCAGTTTCATTCCGAATTCCAGTTTTCATCAAAACAACGCCCTTGGTGAATTCCGGGAAAAGATAATGAGTTACTTCAGGTGTTTTTGTTTGGCCAAAACAAAATGGAAGGTTAAAACTGAACAATAACAGTATGAATATTTGTTTTCTGAAAGTAATTCTTATCATTTTTTTTATTTAAAGGATTGACGCTTATTAAACTTATCAAAGTTAGAATTTCTTTTAATTAATTTCTTCTGAACCATGAGCCAGTATTAAGAATTTTTATAGTTTTGCACACACAAAATCAATGCCCAGATGGTGAAATTGGTAGACACGCCAGCTTGAGGGGCTGGTGCTCGCAAGGGTGTGCAAGTTCGAGTCTTGTTCTGGGCACTTTTAGGAAAATTAAAACCGCTGAATATCAACATATTCAGCGGTTTTTTCGTTAAATTCATACCACTTTTCATACCACATCGGACATTTATTTATTTATTTTGCATAAAAAAACCCACATCTGATTAACAGTCATGGGTTAAATTATACGAGTAATATTTACTTATTTTGACAGCAGCTTAAAGCTGCCACCACCTTTCTTGAAGTTAGGGATAATGGCATTAAACAAGGTCATTAGAAAATTGACTATTGAATTGTCCTTTTCCGTCGGAGTTAATCGGGCGACCAGATCAACGAACCCGAGAATACCCATTACCAAAGCGCCCCAATTATCGGAAAAGAAATTTCCCGTAGTTTCTTGCCCGACATTTGTTTGTTCAGGTGGAGCCTGAACACCTCCTTCCTCCTGTGCCAATGCCGCAGGTGCTGTACTTTGGTTATCTACTACAAAAGATGTTTGATCACTTGAATTTGAAGCTTGAACCTGATTGCCATAAGGCAAGGTAACAAGCAAGCCGATCATCAGAATCATTAACGAAATGAAAGTTTTCA
>JBAWZG010000181.1:0-9239 GCA_037143155.1 Bacteroidia bacterium | reverse complement strand
GAAGTTCCGCCATAAATGATGAGATCTGCAGAATATTCGTTGGGATTACTGGATTTATGACCACAACTGCTCACTAAAAATGAAACTGCCAAACTCAGGCATAAGCCGAGAAATCGGAGAAAATACAATAATCTATTCATTTTTATTCGTTTGAAGGTTCAGTATCGGTTTGTTTATGGCTTTCATCGTTTTTCCTTCCAGGAAAGGATAATTAAGTAGATGGAATATTTATAGTCGTATTTTTTAAAACTACTCACCCCGCGTCCGCAGGCGGACTTTTCCCCTCTCTTCGTGAAGAGAGGGGCAGAGCATCGCAGATGCGACGGGGTGAGTCAAAGTATGGGAACAAATCAAAAAATGGCTTTATTTAATTGTTTGTACTTATTTAGCGTTGCTGTTCTTAATTACTTTCAGACTGACGGTTCCGGAATTGCTTTTGCATTTTAACAAATACATCCCATTGCTGAGTGATTCAAGTGAAATGGGCAGATTGTTTTCCTGTGTCCGAAAGGTCTGAATCAAGATACCATTCAACGTGAACAATTCAATCACCGTTTCTCCAGTTATTCCGGTAACCGTAACCAGCTTGTTTGCAGGATTTGGAAATAGAGTTAATTCATTCAAATTCACTCCCGGAGCTGCTGTCACAAAAGAAAAATTGATGTAATCGATGCTGAATTCAGGAGTTTGTGAAATATTCAGGCGCATGATTTGTTCTCCGGCCAGCAGGTTGAAATTAGTTGTTAGTGGCTTAAATGTGCTTGTATTGCCTGTTGCGATAGCGGCAAATACTTTGGTGGTTCCATTCTTGAATTTAAGCGTAAACTGTCCGCCTGCAGTGGTAGCTGCAACATTGGCTGTAATGGTATAATTTGCCGCTGACGGAACATTGATGGTATATTCGAGCCATTCACCAACGGCCACATTCCCGACACTATATTTACCCGATGAATACTGGCTGATATCCACCCCGTCCTTCAGACGATAAGTATTTCCCTGATTAACCTCGTCCACATCGTGGAAGGTCAGACCTTCTCCGCCAATGTCATAGTTTTCAGCCTGAACCGTTCCCGGAATGGCAAGTGATTTACCCAAATATGGAGCCCGGTACTTTGGCAAAACCCTGAACATGACCGGATACGACTGTATTTCAATCGAATCCTTCAGATTAGCCCGTAACCGGTAATAAAATGCTTTTCCGCGATAGGTGGTTGAATCAACAAACTGGTTGGCTAAAGGAGGGATTTTTTTAAGAAAAGCAAAATTGCCGCCACTACCCACTTTGCGCTCAACAATAATGCTGTCGTTTTTTACGGTACGGTTGGTCCATTGAACTTTCACAATGGTATCCGACAAAGCACTGACCTTCAATTTGTAAGGAGATTCCTTGTAGGTATGAATCAGGATATCCTTGATCTCATTAAATCCTCCGGTTGAGCGGTTGTATATCGGAAAATCGCCACCATCGTCCCAGGCAAAAGGTGCAATTCCATGCGACAATGCCTGATCAACAACCGTTGCATACGCACACATCCGGGAATTGTAATCGCAATTTTTCATGTATCCGTATTCGCCCAACAGAACCGGAATTCCTTTCAGAACAGACCAACTGGTCACCTTATCAAATATTGCCTGAGTGTTTTTGATATCGGTATCACTCCCGTATGTTCCCGGCCCGACCAGTCCAAATGGATACGGATCATACGAGTGGTAATATCCCATCAGATATTTGTCAGCAGGATCAGGCACAGTAGCTTCAACCAGGTCAGCTGCGCTCGACCATCCTTTGCCGGAAAAAACAACAATTCGGGTAGGATTTGTTTTCCGGATGGTTTGCAATGTGCGTTTGTTCAAATCATTGATGTTTGCGAGGGTGATCCCATTGGGTTCGTTAATGATTTCGAAAAGCAAATGATCTGACTTATCTTTAAACCGGACAGCGATCTGACTCCAGAGACTGTCGAAACGGGCTTTGGTGACTTCAGTATAGGCATCTTTTATCCACCCGTCATGGTGTGCGTTTATAATGATAATCAACTGATTGCTGAGTCCGTCATTGACAATTTGCTCCACGTGATTTAGCCAGGTTGCGTCAATTTTATACGGAGAAGTTTTTGCAATGTGCAAATCCCAGGTAATTGGAATCCGGATGGCATTAAACCCGGCGTTTTTATAATCTTTAAACGCATGATTGGTTATCGGGGGATTTCCCCAGCTGCCTTCAGTTGGCGGATCCATGGTGTTGCCAATGTTAATTCCCCGCATCATGGCTTTTACAGCATCTTTTGGTGTCAACTGCCCTTTGGCCTGAAATAAAAAGGCACACAATACGAATGATAAAAACCCAATTTTAAACTTCATCTTTTTGACATTTTAATGCAGGAGAAATGCTCCGTGCTTACTATTTCATTTGTTTAATCCGGATCACAGTAAACGAATAAGGCGCCAATTCCTGATTGATAGTTTTCCCTTTTAAAGCGAATTCCCTTTCAACCGGACTCACCAAAGTTGGTTGTTCCAATGAATTGATCCGGTTTAAATCATCACTTTTCAAAACTGTGATTTTCCCTTTTGGGGCAAGCTTTTTAGCGCCTTCCAAAACGATAGGGACTATTTGAACTTTATCGCCTGTGTTGACCAGTTTCAGGATAATTTCGTTCGAGTTCTGATCGAAAGCTGCGGAAGCAAAAAGTCCATCCTGACCGGTAAGCGGTTTGTTTTCTTTTAACATGGACAAAACCTGTGTTCCCTTGTTGTTCGAATACATTTTCTGAACGTAATAATTGTCGGTTCCAAATGACTTTAGATTGTCGAACCAGATCAGGTCAGGTTTCCATTGCCAGCCTTCGACATGCGCGAAAAGTGGTGCATACGAACAAAGATTAACCACTTCGGCATTGCGCTCCAAACCAGTCATAAAGGCAGCTTCGGCCAATGCACATTTCCAGTTATTCTGATTGTTGGGATTGCATGTATTGAGGCTTTGTGCTGCATATTCTCCGGCGAATATTTTATAGCTTTTGCGGTCGTAATTATCATAGCGGGTAGCATTTTTCAGGAACCATTCCGGATTGGCATAGTAATGTTCATCAACAATTTGGGCATTCAATTTTTTCAGTTCTTTGGCCGCATAGTCAAAATCCTTACCATCGGGAGATGGTCCGGTTCCCGAAACAATTTTGATTTCGGGATATTTTGCATGAATTGCTTTTGCAAATACAGTGTATCTTTCGATGTACTGCGTGCCCCATTGTTCGTTTCCAACGCCAATCATTTTCAGGTTGAACGGAGAAGGATGCCCCATCTGAACACGCACTTTTCCCCATTTCGAATCGGCAGTTCCGTTGGCAAACTCAACCAAATCGAGCGCATCCTGAATGTACGGATCGAGCTGATCCATAGGAACCACTTCGGCAGTATTGAACTGGCAAGCCATACCACAACTTAAAATTGGAAGCGGTTCTGCGCCAATATCCTCAGCCAGTTGGAAATATTCGAAAAAACCCAGCCCGAAAGTCTGAAAGTAATCGGGAGTCTGGCGGTGTTTAAATTCAGTGTTCCAGCGATTCACAATCAGGTGACGGTCTTCCACATTTCCAACGGTCTTTTTCCACTGGTAACGGTTTTCCAATTCACGACCTTCCACAATACAACCACCGGGAAAGCGCAGAAATCCGGGCTTCATGTCAGCAAGCAACTGCACCAAATCGGCACGCAAACCACCCGGACGATTTTTCCAGGTGTCGTCGGGGAACAATGAAATCATATCCAGATCCAACAAACCTTTTCCTTCGAATTGGATGTTGAGCTTTGCTTTCTGATCAGTTGCGTTTGCTACAAAACTGACGGTGTATCTCTTCCAGTCTTTTCCTTCAGGAGACAAATTGCCGGTTCCAATTACTTTTCCGGCGGAACTAACCAGTTCGATCCGCATTTTCAGTGAACTTCCTTCCGGTTGGCGGGCCAGCATCGAGAAATGATAAGTCATTCCGCTTTTGATTCCCATTCCCCGAAAGCCCTCGTTCGAAAGTCCAAATGACTTTTCGCCTTCGGCGATTGAAATTCGCGCATAACGTGGATTGGCCGGGCTGGTTTCATTTTGGTTGATGATCAGAACTCCGCTGGTTGTATCGGGTTTCATGATTTTCCAACCCATGAGTGGTTTGAAAAACTCGAACGAACGGTTTTTAACCAGTTCGGCATAAATTCCACCATCGGCTGCCAGGTTGATGTCTTCGAAAAAGATTCCCCACATGGTTGGCTGAATCGTTGCTACTGGCTGGTTAACCTTGACAATAATCTGCTTCCCTGATTGTGCCATCGAGCAGATGGAAAAGAGCATTGCGGATAAAACTATCGAAATTTGTTTCATGGTATTTGGTTAAAATTTAATTCTTTTTTCTACTTGTCTGATCCATTCTCTGGCCATCAGTTCATGCCCGGCAACAGTCGGATGAACGCCGTCCCAGATCCAGTAATCGGCTGCAGCCTTGTCGCAGGCTTTGTCGAATACATCCTGAAAGCCGACAAAAACAGCATTGTATTTCGCTGCCAGTTTCCGGATTATTGCCTGACGCTGAAACATATCAGCATGATAGGTCTCCCAGTTTTCCTTGACTTTCCCTACCGGAAGAATAAATGGTTCGCACAAAACGAAAACGATGTCGGGAAATTTGGCCAGAGTCTGTTCGATCAACGATTGGTAGGTTTCTTCGTATTTTTCAACTGAAATGACTGGTTCCCATTTATAAATCACCGAACTGGAATCATTGACGCCGACCAGAATACTCAGAACGTCTGGCTTCAGATCGAGGGTGTCGGCCTGCCATCGCGCGGCTAAATCAATCACTTTATTTCCGCTGATTCCCCGGTTATAAAAAACATATTTCTTTTCCGGATAGTCAGCACCCAAACGGCTGCCAATGCTAAACTGGTAACCGTGTCCAAGAATGTGGTTTGGATCAGCAGTACGTCCACGATTTCCATCAGTAATGGAATCGCCCTGGAAAAGGATAACTGCTCCATTTTTCAGTTTCTGTCTGGCATTGGTTTCGCTTGCAAATACCGACATTTCAGGCAGACAAACGGCTGCAACTCCGGTCAGAGCGATTCCTTTGATGAATTTACGGCGTGAATTAGTTTCCACTTAAAGTTTTTTTAGTCTATCTATATTTTATGAAATCTTAAAATTACTACACTTAGCTTTTATCGTTTCATTAATCTCGTTCACTCTGTTTTTATTTAATCCGAGACTATTAGCAACCTGCAGTATATCTGTAAATTCCGGAGCTCCTTTACCTGCAATTGTTGTGGTATGAAAACCATTAAAACCTTCGCCTGGAAGTAAATCATAAGCTGGAGAAAGTTTCCATTCACCATCTTTCATCAGAAACGAAAAATTTCGGGCATGATCGTCCTTGTTCTTTATCAAAAAATTGAAAACCATCAACCGATAAAGCTTATAAACTTCCTCAATATTGCCCGTTAATTTAAAACAGGCGGTCAGCAAACCCTGATAATCGAGACAAGGAATACGATAATCTGCATGAAGTAATCCAGCTGCACTCAGCATGTGGATTTTCATTTTTCCATTACGATCAAATCGCTTAACTCCAAAATACTTATCTTCGAACAACCGGATTTCAGGCATTTCAATACCACAATCTTTAGCCAGCAAGGCATATTGATATTCAATTTGTCCCGCATTTTGCGGATCGAGTGTGGACCGGAATTTGATCAGCCATTCTTCTCCACCGATATTCATGAGCACTTTTGGCCGCGCTCCACCTGAAGAACCGCCATATTTGTAAAGTAGGTCAAGCGAAGTTCCGTTATCTTTTTGATTCAATATCTTTTCGGCTTCAGAAGCCAGGTATTCCAACTCCGGATTGTCTCCAACTGAAGTAAAACAGTTATCAGGTTTATATTCAAGAGCTCCCATTCCCGATGAACCGACCAGACTTAAACGATCCAAAACAGTCAGGCTGGATGGAATGATCCGTTGCGAGATTAAAAACCTATCGAGCAGCAAATTGCCCCAGCCATCAGGAAGCGAATCGTTGAATACTCCGAAATTTCCGGCAAACGGGTCGCGTTTGGCAATGAATACTCCTGGTCGAAGCGGAAGATAAAATGGCGAAACCGAATAGCCCTTAATCAGATATGATGCATCATATTCAAAAGCGCAAAGGTTTTGGGGCGTAAGCGCAAGTTTGCCAACGGGTTCGTTGTTCAGATAGACAGTCAATAATTTGGGTTTATTAAACATTTCTCCTTCCCCGTTTCGCATTTTTAGCCTTGTCTTTTGAGAGTAATTCATTAATACTTTGATATTGACTTCCGGCGAAAAGCTGAGTAAATTCGTGGGTTGCATCCAATGCTAAAGCCAACATCACCATACTTTTCAACGAAATCTCGCCAGTTTGTTCAAAGCGTTTCAGACTTCCTAAACTTATACCTGATTTTTTTGCCAACGCATTTTGACTAAGATTTAGTTCCAGTCGATTGCGTTTCATCCGTCCGGCAATATTTTTCAGAATTACTCCCGGATTAAAATCATCCAAAAGAAAATCATTATCAGATAATATATTAGCTGTTATATTCTGATTATCCATTTTACAGATCAAATATTAGCCATTAAAATACAAATATAATGAATTTATTTGTCAGGATTTTAACTATATTCGGAATAACTTCGAAGATTCTGCATGGGCATTTCTTCCATGCTTGTATTGCTTCATACATCAAATTATCCAGTTTTTTTTAATTCAGAAGGTCTAACTGTTCTTATCACTTGCGCACCAACTGAATAGCCAAATCCTTCAGGTTTTTTCCTGAAAAATTTCCTGAAGTCATCAAAAGCAGATTCGTATTTTGCCAGTTTTGCGATTTAAGGAAATCAAAAAGCTGGTCCGAATCGGTTGAAACCATCAGTCCCGCAGAATCGAAAGCCTCGGCCACCTGCTGTTCGGTAATCGGTTCCAGTTTTTTGTGCGCGATGGTGTGCGGGTTGAAATACACAATAGCCAGATCAGCTGCATCCATGCTGTTTTTATACTGCGGAAGGAATTCCTTTTTGAGTGAACTGAATGTGTGCAGTTCGAGACAAGCCACCAGTTTTCGCTCCGGAAACTGTTTCTTTACCGCTTCTGTCGTGGCTTTCAGCTTCGATGGTGAATGGGCAAAATCATTAAAAACCACACTGTTTTCGGTTTCGGCCAATACTTCCAAACGGCGCGAGGCGCCTTTAAATTCTGCGATTGCCGTATAAAACTGCTCGTCAGTCAATCCCAACTGGCGGCAAACCAATTGTGCTCCGGAAATGTTTTGCAGGTTGTGGTCTCCAAAAATCTGTAACCTGATTTTCCGGTTATCTGAAATCAGGTAGGTAATTCCGTTTTCGATGACTGAACCGTGCGATTGATAAGGAAATTTCTGAATGTCGGTGCGGCTTTTGTCAGCAACTTGCTGAAGATTTTCATCACTTCCGAAGTAGATCAATGAACCCTTGGGTTCGATCAGATCGGCGAAAATTTGGAACTGCTCTACATAAAAAGGGAAAGTCGGAAACACATTGATGTGATCCCAGGCAATACCGCTCAACAACGCGATATTCGGGAAATACAAGTGAAATTTTGGACGGCGGTCGATGGGCGACGACAAATATTCATCGCCTTCGAAAACTGCAATTTTTGCTTCTTCGGTGAGCGAAACCATCGTATCGAAACCTTCCAATTGAGCACCAACCATGTAATCGAACGCAATCTGATTGTATCTCAAAACGTGCATGATCATTGACGTAATCGTCGTCTTGCCATGACTTCCGCCAATCACCACCCGGATTTTATCCTTGGTTTGTTCGTACAGATATTCAGGATACGAGAAGATTTTAAGCCCCAGTTCCTGGGCGCGAATCAGTTCAGGATTATCTTGCCGGGCATGCATTCCAAGAATGACGGCATCCAGTTCCAAAGAAATACTTTCGGGATACCAGCCTTCCAGTTCAGGAAGCAAACCGTAGCTTTTCAGGCGGCTCTTGGAGGGTTCAAAAACCTCATCGTCCGATCCGGTAACCCGATATCCTTTTTTGTGCAGGGCAATGGCCAGGTTGTGCATGGCACTTCCACCGATCGCTATAAAATGAACATTCATTTTCTTCAATTTTGGATGGTGAAAAATAGGCAAAAAACCTGATCTTCGTGCCTTATTTTATAGGCTGTGGCAAAAAACAAATTCAAAACAATCGTTTTCGGCAAGGCTGCCTTACCCGTCTGGCTGGCTTTGGTAACCTTTGGATTAACCGAGCTTTTCAGTCGTTTCCCAAATGCAACCGAAACGGTTTATTCCCGAACGCTTTTCCCTGTGGTTGCGTTTATGCTATCCTTCGTCAGCAAATGGGTTTCCTTTTCGCTGGACGACGCGTTTTACGCACTGCTGGCCATTTTCCTAATGACTATTCTCCTAATGACCATTTTCAGAAAAATAAAAATCGGCCGGTTTTTGTTGCTGCTATTGCAAACACTGGCTATTTGTTATGTGCTTTTTTACTGGTTCTGGGGGTTTAATTATTACCGTAGCGGTATCAACGACCGCCTCCAAATTGCCCGATCGAAACCAGATACCGTTCAATTTGTCAAGGTTCTTGAAAATCTGATTGCGCAAACCAATGCGTCATACTGCACATTCGACAGCATTTCAAAATCTGAGATCAGCGCGCTGGTCGAATCATCGTATCAAAAAAATGCCGCATTCCTGAAGGTGAGTTATCCACAAGGAAGCCGAATTCCGAAACCGATCACGCTCAGTTCGTTTTTTGCCAAAGCCGGAATTGCCGGTTATTACGGACCTTTTTTCAGTGAAATTCACCTGAACGACAGCTTGCTGATGATTGAATATCCGCAGGTGCTGGCTCACGAATCTGCACATCAGTTTGGCATTACCGGCGAAGCCGAAGCCAATTTTTACAGCTGGCTGGTTTGTTCTCAAAGCGAATCGAAACAACTCCGCTACAGTGCCAACATCAGTATGGTGAACTACTTTTTGTCTCAGGGCAGACGACTGCACAATTTCAAGGATCTCGTACACCAAATTGATAAACCAGTGATTGAGGATATTCGAAAAGTCCAGAAGCACTGGGAAAGCATGCGAAATGAAACGATCGACAAGGCAGCCGGAAAAGTAAACGATGCCTACCTGAAAACCAACAAGGTCAAGAAAGGCATCGAAGACTATTTTGGGGT
>JBAWZG010000180.1:0-9258 GCA_037143155.1 Bacteroidia bacterium | reverse complement strand
TATTTATAGTTTAAGTGAACAGCCATTTTCAAAGATTTAAAAGCCTGAAATTTAAAACTTCAGGGGAACTCAGAAACCAGCATCCTGAATTAACAAATCTGGCTGCTTAAATTAACAGCCCATCAACCCAAGCGAAAGAAAACAAAGTTTAGAAAATTTGATGCTAATCGTACATTAACTCAGAAAAGAGACTTGACTCTATTAGTGAAATAGGATCAGCTTAATTTACATTGTTCCCTTTTACACGGCTCCACATTTCAAGCACCTGGTCGTTCTTATCCAAAAAGTCGTGAAGAAGTACACATCGACTTACCACGCTGCTGTCGGGATATTGAACCGGGTCGATATGCAATTTACCGTTACCCGGGCCGAAGAAATAATTCAGGTTTACAGTTTCAGCGATTTTGGAGTCTGATTGCGCTTCAATAATTTCAGGCGTTGCAACCGCACTGCAAAAACCGCTAACATTCATGTTGCGCAGCGCCATTTTTGACTGACAAAGGTAATTCAGGAAATAGCTGGCAGCTTTTACGTTGCGTGCATATTTGGGAATAATCCATCCATCGAACCAGATATTACTACCTTCTTTTGGCACCTCGTAAGCCAGTGAAACACCAACTTTCGAAGCTTCGTCAATGGCCCAAACGGCATCACCACTCCAGGCATAATTCATCCAGGCTTGACCTTTGGTCATCATTTCCTTTCCAAAATCGGCTTCCCAGCCTGCCAGGTTTGGCCGCAATGCCTTTAACTGGCTCTCAACCATGGCAATGTCAGCATCGGTATGGTCGTTCGAAACATCGTATCGGGTGCGTTTGCCCGAAACAATGTCCGGATAAAAACCAACTGTGGCAGCCATATTATACACATCCCAATAGTGATCTTTCATCAGGATTTTCCCTTTGTTTTTTGGGTTCCACAAACAAGTCCACGACTGAACTTCTTCTTTGGATATATTTTTAGTATTGTACAGGATGCCTGAAGTTCCCCACATGTATGGAACCATGTAATCGCCGGCTTTCTTGCCTGTAACGCTAAAAGCATCCATCCGTTCGCGCAGAAAAGGCGAAATGTTTCCAAAGTAATTTTCGGTCTTGCCAAAATTGCGATCAATCGGCAACAACAAGTCATTTTTCAACATTTTTTCTATGAGGTACTGGGTTGGACAGGCCAGATCAAAATCTTCTTTTCCCATGGCCACTTTGGTGTACATGATTTCAGGCATATCAAAAACCTGGTACACAATTTTTACTTCTTCACCAGTCTGTTCCTTATACCACTTCGGAAATTCAGTCAGCAAACCTTCATCGATATAATCGGCCCAGTTGTATATTTTCAGGACTTTTTTACGTGAATCGTCACTTTGTTTACACGAATTGAAGATGGAAAAGCCAATAATCAGAAGTAAAAGAGCAAAAAGGCTGTTCCTGAAATTTGTTTTTGCAGTTGTTCTCATTGAAGTTGTATAAATGGTTTATTTACAATTTCTTTTTCGCGGCCCGTTGGTTTATAACCAGCAGAAGCACCAGTACTGAAATGAAAATAATGGCCGAAAGTGGCCGAAGTTCCGGTGTCAGTCCTCCTCTTCGGGCATCGGCATAAATATAGGTCGAAAGCGTTTCAAGTCCCTCGTTTCCAATAGTAAACAAAGTAACCACAAAATCATCAATCGAAAGGGTAAAAGCCAGAATAAAACCACTCATCATTCCCGGTTTTAACTCCGGAATTAGAATCCGGCGAACTGCAAGAAAAGGTGTTGCTCCCAAATCGAGTGCAGCTTCGTAAAGATTGGGATTCATCCGGCGCAACCGGGGCAAAACACTGAGCACCACATAAGGTGTGCAAAACGTAATGTGTGCCAAAATAACCGTTGTATAACCCTGCGAAATACCCAGACTGACAAAAAGCAGGAACAACGAAATGGCGGTAATGATGTCAGGATTAAGAATTGGTATGGTGTTCACCATTTGCATCACCTTTTGGGACTTGGGCATTAGGTTGTAAATACCAATGGCAGCCATGGTTCCAAGTACTGTTGATGCTGCAGCGGCAATCAGCCCAATGATAAGCGTGTTCCACAGCGCACTGGTGAGTGAATGGTGTATTCCTCCATGAAAGATCGAACTATAGAGTTTCAAGGAAAACCCGGTCCAGTTGCCCAGTACTTTGGCTTCGGTAAACGAGAAGATAATGATGATGAGAATGGGTGCATAAAGCATAATCAGCAAAATACCCAAATACGACGTGGATAGAATTCGTTTGATCATATCAGGTTGCCCTCCTCAGCAGCTCTCGAACTTCCTTCACCGTTCAGCAACGCAGTAATGCCGATCAGCAAGAGCATCACCAGCGACAGTGCAGCTCCGTAATTCCAGGTTCCGTTGTAGATGTTTTCCTGAAGGGTAGTTCCAAAAAGCTTGATGTTGTTGATGGTGAGAAGTTCGGCGATGGCAAAAGTGGAAATAACCGGCATAAAAACCATAATCACACCACTGGTAATTCCGGGAATCGACAAGGGGAAAACGGTTTTGAGAAATACCTGTCTTGGATTGGCTCCCAGATCCTGTGCCGCCTCGATCAGATTCTGATCGGTTTTTTGCAGAATATTGTAAATCGGATAAATCATAAACGGCAGAAAATTGTAGACCATCCCGAAAATAAGTGCGCCTTCGCCGAGCGGAATCTTAAAGAAATCGAAAAGTGCTACTGTTGCCAGCGTCCGGATCAGGAAATTGATCCACATGGGAAGAATAAAAAGTATGACCAGTAATTTAGCATTTCGTGATTCCATTTTGCTCAGGATATATGCCGCAGGATAGCCAATCAAAATGCACAGGAAAGTCGTGATCAACGCTACGACAACCGAATACAGGAAGGTGTTCATAGCTTCGGGATGAATCCAGAACTTTTGTATGTTAGCGAAAGTAAAAGCACCTTCGGCATTGGTAAAAGCATAAAAAACGATAAGCGCCATCGGTACCAAAACGAAAAAGGCAAGAAATAAGACATATGGTAAAGTCCAGTTCCTTCTCCGTCCCAAAAATATCAAAACTTTTCGTTGCACGCTATTTTATTTATACGGTTTCAAGATGAATAGATTCCGGTGAAATACTGATCCCAATGGTGTCTCCGTCATCCCAGATATCATTGGTGTGGACATACAAATTCTTTTTGTTTTCGGTACTGACAGTCAGATGAAAATGATCGCACTTGTATAGGATGAAACTAACCACCCCTGTCAGTGCACCTTCCTCCTCATTATCATGAAGGATTACATCCTGAAATTGAACTTTGACCCGAACCTTCGATCCTATCGGAAATTCTTGGGCTGAATTGCATTTGAAATTAGTTCCAAGAAAGCGTACGTGCGTTTTGTCAATTATGGTACCTTCAAAGGTGTTGCAAAGTCTTTCTTTTTTCATTACCTGAATATCAAACGGTTTTACACGAAGACCAACCGTTTGACCAGGTTCAAAGCAATGGTAGTCCTGAATCAAAATCTCGAATCCCTCCGGTGTGATAACCGTCATTTCGTAATGTACACCTTTGAAAATACTTGAGGTAACCTGCCCTGATAATTGAGCTGCATCCGACATTTCAAAAATGTAGATATCTTCAGGGCGAACGACAACATCGACCAGCTCGTTTTCAGCAAAGCCCTTATCTACACAATCAAACCGATGACCTGCAAATTCAACCAGCTCATCATGAATCATCACCCCGTTCAAAATGTTGCTTTCGCCAATAAAATCGGCCACAAAGGAGTTTTTCGGCTCGTTGTAGATTTCGGTAGGTGTGCCAATTTGTTGAATTACTCCTTCGCTCATAACCACAATACGGTCGCTAAGTGTCAGAGCTTCTTCCTGATCGTGTGTGATGTAAACAAAGCTGATGCCCAGTTTTTTGTGCATAGCCTTTATTTCCATCTGCATGTCTTTTCGCATTTTATGATCAAGTGCAGCCAATGGTTCGTCGAGAAGCAAAACTTCGGGTTCGTTAACGATGGCGCGGGCGATAGCAACCCGTTGCTGCTGACCACCCGACAAGGAATCGACATCACGTTCCTCATAATCGGTCATGATCACAATTTTAAGTACCTGCTTTACCTTCCGTTGAATTTCTTCCTTTGGGAGTTTTTTCAGGTTAAGTCCAAAAGCAATATTTTGAAAAACATTGAGATGCGGAAATAGTGCATATTTCTGAAATACAGTATTAACCGGCCGAAGGTGCGGAGGTGTTGTAGTCATGTCTTGTCCGGCAATGGATATTTTTCCTTCAGATGCCTTAAGGAATCCCGCGATCAACCGCATTAAAGTTGTTTTCCCGCAACCCGATGGCCCAAGTATAGTAACGAATTCACCCTTTCCAATGGATAAATTAATGTCCCGAAGAACAGTTTTATCTCCAAATGTATGTGATAAGTGATTTATTGTTATGATGTCAGAAATTCGAACCATGGATGAATAAAAAGATAGTTTAATTGAGTTTTGGATTACAATAAGTAAAAATCAAAAATACTTAATTATTAAGAACTGGACTTGGTCTGGAGCTAATATATTCGATGGAATCATTAAAAACATCAGTGAGTTTTAAAGGATGAAGTATTTTTTCTAAAAGAAACTGATATGATTTGTGATTTGGTTATTCGTTCATTTCAAGTTTTATTAATTTCATCCTCAATCTTGTCCATTTCGTCGGAAATTCAATCAATAGAGATGGATGTCGTTTCATATTTGCATCATCAATTAAAATCAAAAGCTATGAAACGTTTTTTCCTAATTTCTGCAATTCTTTTATTAACTATTAACGTCTGGGCTCAACAGGTGCAAACCATTCGTGGCCACATCACCGACAAAGAATCAAAAACGCCTCTACCGGGAGCAAATGTGATTTTGCTCAATACGCAACCACTCATCGGAACAAAAACCGATTCTCAGGGAAACTTCCGGCTCGAAAAAGTTGCCATTGGAAGGCAAAGTGTTCAGGTAAGTTTTATGGGATACAAACCAGCCTTAATCCAATCGATCATCGTAAACTCGGTAAAAGAAGTGGTTCTGGAAGTGGAACTTGAAGAAAATGTAATCGTTGGATCTGAGATTACCATCAATGCGTCACCCCGAAAAAATGAACCCCGCAATCAAATGGCTTTGGTGAGTGCCCGGTCGTTTACTGTTGAGGAAACCGAAAAATATGCAGGTAGCCGCGGTGATGTAGCCCGAATGGCGATGAATTACGCCGGTGTTTCGGCAGCCAACGATCAGCGGAATGATATTATTATCCGCGGAAATTCTCCCAGCGGATTGCTTTGGCGACTCGAAGATGTTGACATTCCGAACCCGAACCATTTTGCAGAAAGCGGCACAACCGGCGGTCCGGTTGGAATGCTGAACAACAACCTGCTCCAGAACAGTGATTTTTTTACCGGTGCTTTTCCGGCAGAATATGGCAATGCACTGAGCGGAGTATTCGACCTGAACATGCGTAATGGGAACAATCAGAAACACGAGCAACTTTTTCAGGTGGGTTTTAATGGCTTTGAAGCCGGTGCCGAAGGTCCGTTCAGTAAAAAACACGAAGCTTCCTATCTGGCTAACTTCCGTTACTCGACACTCGAATTGATGGATGGAATAGTGAATTTGGGAACTACCGGAATTCCAAAATACAAAGACCTTTCGTTTAAACTCAGTTTCCCGCTAAAAAATGGACGAATTTCAGTTTTCGGTTTGGGTGGAAGCAGCGAAATTGCCATACTCGATAGCAAAAAAGGGAACCAACAAGACATGTATTCCGGTGAAGGTCAGGATTTGAGAAACCGTTCACAAATGGCAGCTTCCGGAATTTCATATACCCGATTCCTGAACGAACACACCTGGTACAAACTCACTCTTTCGGGAATTTACCAAAATGGTGGTACAACCATTGATACCATAGATACCAATAACCATCTGCACCCCAATATCGACCACAATTATGCTGAATTTCGTACTTCGCTGAGTGGTTTTGTTCACCGGAAATTCAACAGCCAGCTTTCCATCCGGTCCGGGTTTGTGATCGACCGCATGGGATTTGATCTGCTGACCAAAACATACGACAACAAATACGGAACTTTACGTCCGGTAATTGATTACAGCCGTGGATTGGGCAACGGAGTGACTCTGATTCAGCCTTATGCACAGGCAACTTACCGTTTCTCCGAAAAAATCAGTATGTCACCCGGAATTCATTTCAATTATTTCGACCTGAACAACGCGGTGAGTATTGAACCACGGTTGGCATTTAGCTGGAAACTCGCTGAAAATCAAAAACTAAATTTGGGATACGGGCTGCATTCGCGCACACAAACCTTATCCACTTATTTCCTGGGTACCCAAATGCCTGACGGTTCGCTGCGAGAAACCAACAAGAAACTCGGACTAACTAAATCAAACCAATTTGTTTTGGGTTACGAAAACTCAATCACTGAGAATACCCGTTTCAAAGCCGAAGCGTATTACCAAAGTTTGTTCGATGTTCCGGTTGAAACATCAAAATCTTCATTTAGTATGCTGAATTCAGGTGCAAACTGGGGCGTGAATACGGAAGACAGCCTTGTAAACCGGGGAAGTGGAAGGAACTACGGACTTGAATTTACGCTTGAACGCTTTTTTAGTCACAACATTTATTACCTGGCAACCTTATCTTTGTTTGAATCGAAATACAAGGGAAGTGATGGTATCGAACGAAATACCGCTTTCAACGGAAATTATGTGGCCAATGCCCTGCTGGGAAAGGAATTTACCCTGAACAGCAAATCGGCTTTGACCGTCGATTTCAAGGTTTCATATGCCGGCGGGAAACGATATACCCCGGTTAATCTGGCCGCATCGCAAGCTGCAGGCATTACCAAATATGACAATTCAAAGGCATTCAGTTTGCAGTTTGATCCTTTTCTGAAAGCCGATTTCAAAATTGGTTACCGGCTAAACGGGCGAAAAGTATCGCAGGAATGGGTGTTTTATGTTGAGAACTTTACCAATCACACCAATGTTTTAATGCAAAGCTACAGCCGCTCTAAAAATGAAGTTAAGAATGTCAACCAACTCGGGTTTTTCCCGATGATGCAGTATCGGCTACATTTTTAGAGTCTACCTAAATACCCTGAATAGGGTTTAATCTTAATAACCGTGGGTGCAACCCATGGAGAACAAACTAACTGAGTCAACAACCCTGTAAGGGTTGAATCACGACCAAAAGTTGAAATGAAATTTAAAAATGCAATTAATTTAAAGATAAAAACATGAAACGAATCTTAATTATCAACGGGCATCCCGACAAAGAAAGTCTTTGTTTTGAACTGGCTAAAAGCTATAAAAAGGGAGCCGACCAATCTGGTGCCGAATGCAAACTGGTGAATCTTTCTGATCTGGAGTTCAATCCGATTTTAGGCAGCGGATACCGCAAACGCACCGAACTCGAACCTGATTTGCTGATGATGCAGCAGGAAATTACCAAGGCCGATCATTTGGTTCTGGTTTATCCAACCTGGTGGGCAACCTATCCGGCCTTGCTGAAAGGTTTTATAGACCGGGTTTTTCTTCCCGGATTTTCATTCAGGTACCGCCAGAATTCACCTATGTGGGACAAATTACTGGTGGGAAAAACAGCCAGAATGATTGTATCCATGGATTCGCCCACCTGGTATTATTCACTATTCATGAAAAATGCCGGGCATCGTTCCATGAAAAAAGGGATACTCGAATTTTGTGGAGTAAAACCAGTAAAAATTACTTCATTTGGTGGAGTAAGAATGTCGAAGGAATCAAAACGAAAAGTCTGGATCAGTTCGGTAGAAAAACTGGGTCAGGAGTTAAAATAATTTGATAATTTAGTCACCCTAATATCCAATCAAGCGAAATGAAGCACAACGCAGAAGATTCAATTTCTTGCGATCCCGGATTTGAAGCGCCGAGAGCCAATTTGCGGGAAATCATCATACGGTTCGTTAGTATAATCATTATTTCTGTGATTTCAATCTTTGTGGATAGCGCCTATGCTCATTCGGAGGCTGGATTACTGAAAGCTTTCATCGTATCATTCATTCGTACGGCTCTGATCTGGAATGGAAGTATGCTCATTATTCAATATGCTATAGGCCGTTACTCCATGTTCAAAGAAACCTTTAAACTGATCGCATTTCAGGTTTTTGCACTGATCATTTTTGTATTGTTGGTCGAGTTTGGTGAAATCTATACAGTCGAAAATTATCTGAAGATTCACCTTAGCAGTTCGGAAAAGTCAACCTTATATATCGGGTCATTACTGATTACTTTCATGATCAGTGCAATTTATGCTTCAACCTCGTTCTTTATTCAGTGGAAAGAAAATCTGCTGCGCACGCAGGCGCTCGAAAAAGCCAATCTGGAAGCGCGTTACGACACCTTGCGCAACCAGGTCAATCCGCATTTCCTGTTCAACAGCCTGAACACACTGTTGATGCTGGTCAACGACAACCCTGTAGCCTCGCGCTATGTCGAAAGTATTTCTGAAATCATGCGCTACATGGTGCAATCGCGCGAAAAAGATGCCGTACTTTTACGCGACGAACTGAAGATTGCCCGCGATTACATCTTCATTCAGCAAAGTCGTTTTGGCGATAAACTGAAAGTTGAATTTGATGTTCCGGAGAGTTTTTACCATTATGCCATTCCACCACTGGCACTTCAAATGTTGTTGGAGAATACAATAAAACACAATGTGGTATCGAAGGAGGATCCTCTCACAGTGAAAGTTTTTGTCCAGGATAACCTTTTTGTGGTGATCGAAAATACAGTAAAAGCGAAACTCGATAAAGAACCATCAACCGGAGTCGGACTGGAAAATATCAGAAACCGCTACCTGCATCTGACCGGGAAAACCATTCAAGTGAAACAGGAAAACGGGAAATTCATTGTCATGCTGCCGCTGTTTGAGAAATCGATATAATCAACCTGAAATGAAAATATTGATCGTTGAAGATGAAGAACTTGCCGCCGAACGGCTGGCACAACTAATCCGTGAAATTGAACCGGATGTGGAGATCTCCGGTCCATTGGATACCGTTACCTCGACGGTTGCTCATCTGAATACCAAGCCCATGTACGACCTGATTTTCCTCGACATTCAGCTCGCAGATGGAAAAAGCTTCACCATTTTTGAGGAATGCAAAGTGGTCACCCCGGTAATTTTTACCACTGCCTACGACGAATATGCACTACAGGCATTCGAACTCAACAGCATCGA
>JBAWZG010000179.1:0-9336 GCA_037143155.1 Bacteroidia bacterium | reverse complement strand
GAATTTTCGGTACTCAGAAAGTCGGTTGAAAAACCTTTTTGCGCGAAATAGGGGAAGTCGTCTCCGTCCTGTAAGCGGATACCTACTGCATTGAATCCGGTTCGTATTTTCAATATATCGAGTACTTCCCTTATTGAAGTCTTTAAATCTCCGGGTTGGTTAAGGCGCTGAAGGATTTCCTGGTTCATTTCCCTAAAAATAGCCGCTTGTTTTAATTCTGTAATATCGCGTGATATTCCGTCTATCCGGATTGGATTTCCGCTCGTGTCGCAGATGATTTTGCTTTTATCATGGATCCAGGCAATGCTTCCGTTGGGCCTTACGATCCGGCACACTCGCACAGCCGATCCTTCATTATGCAAGCGATCGAATGCTTCGTCTGACAGGTGTTTGTCTTCAGGATGCACCATAAGCGACCACAAGGATGGATTTGCAATAAAATCCTCTACCGGCCTGCCAAACAATTTTTCAACCGATGGGCTGATGTAGTTTACAGTCATTTCTGGCCACGATAAGGACCAAACCACATCCTCGATATCGTTTAAAATGTTAATGCGTTGTAATTCGCTAATTTTCAGTTCGTTTTCTATTTGACTGAGATGAGATAGGTCAACCATTGTTACCAGACATTCATCTTCATTTTCAGCTACAATGCCTGATAGAAATACAAATTTTGGAGCGTTTCCGTTTGTAATTAAGGTTAGTCCACAGGTCTCTGAGGTATGGTTACGAAAGGCATTTTCAAGAAATTGCTTGAAGATTGGCCGGGTTGCCCCGGAAACAAAAGAACTGAACCGGCTGTTTATTAATTTGTGACGTTCCTTGCCAAGCATCTTTGCTCCATTAAGGTTCAACTCACTTATTTTATCTTCTCTGGATAACGAAAAATAGCCCGATAGTGCAAAATCGAATAATTTGGTAAAATTTCGTGCAGTAACTTCTGCCTGTTCTTTGGCGAGTAGGAGTTCTTCGTTCTGCATTTCCAGCTCAATCTGGTAAACTTCCAGTTCGTGGATGAGTCTTTGAACTTCGGACAGATCGGACATAAATTCTCCTTTTACTGAATTCTTTTTCAGCAAGTCTTCAGCTTTTAGCCGCAGTTTCGAAATTTCTGATTTTTTTGCATCATCCATTGCATCAAGCTTTTGTTAGCAACCAATAACCTCCAATTTTCAATATTTAGCCTTTCACAAAAAGTAAACAATTCAAAAACACCCATTTATAATCAAGATATAAGCTAATGCGAATAAAAAAATGTCGCATTACCACTTGAACAATATTTTGACTCACCCCGTCGCATCTACGATGCTTTGCCCCTCTCTTCCCAAAGAGAGGGGGGAAGGCCGCCTGCGGACTTCGGGGTGAGTTAATTATAAAATCCGACATTAAATTGTTTATATTATTTATAATGTTTTGATTATAAATGTTTTAAATTTAAATTTTCCCTACCGGAAAAACTCAATAATTTCTAAGTCAATAATTTGTCATTCCAACGCTCAATCGTCATTCATCAGTTCTGCTCCGGCTGACTGACATTCTGCACTCAGAAGAGCCATTGCCTGCGTCATCCCCGAATAATCAGTTTCAGCATACGCTGATTTCAATTCTTCAAGGGCCTGTTCAATGGCTTCTTTCTGATCAGTTGGCAAGGTGTGACCTACTGTTTTCAACAGGTTTTCGGTTTCGAAAATTTGAATATCGGCCCGATTGCTTTGATCAACATGGTGTTTCATTTCGATATCTTCAGCGGAATGTTGCCGGGCTTCGTCTTTCAACCGGATGATTTCCTCGTCAGAAAGTCCGGAGGAAACTTCAATCCGAACCTGCTGCGACCGGTCTGTTAACTGATCTTTGGCAGTTACATGAAGGATTCCATCGGCATCAATATCGAAGGTGACTTCGATTTTTGGAATTCCCCTGCGGAAAGGCGGAATTTCGTCGAGATGGAACCGGCCGATGCTTTTGTTCTGGTTCGCCATGAGCCGTTCGCCTTGAAGTACATGTATTTCAACCGAAAGCTGGTTGTCGGCAGCGGTTGAAAAAACTTCGGATTGCCGGGTAGGAACCGTTGTATTGGCTTCGATCAGACGGGTCATCACACCGCCACGGGTTTCGATTCCCAGCGAGAGTGGTGTCACATCGAGCAGGAGCACATCGGTTACTTCGCCTGAAAGAACTCCTCCCTGAATTGCTGCGCCAATAGCGACCACTTCATCGGGATTTACGCCTTTGGAAGGTTCTTTTCCGAAAAATTCGCGAACCATTTTCTGAACGGCCGGTATTCGGGTTGATCCGCCAACGAGGATAATTTCGTCTAAATCGGAGGTTTTTAAGCGGGCATTTTTAAGCGCCAACTGACATGGAAGAATGGTTGCCTCCAGCAGGTTTTCGACCAGATGTTCGAATTTGGCGCGGCTCAGTTTTTTAACCAGATGTCTTGGCGTACCTTCAACTGATGCAATATAAGGCAGATTGATGTCGGTTTCAACCGCGGTGGATAATTCGATTTTTGCTTTCTCGGCAGCCTCTTTCAGCCGCTGAAGCGTCATTGGATCTTTTTCGAGATTTACGCCTTCGGCTTCCTTGAATTCTTCGGACAGCCAATCCATAATGGCCTGGTCGAAATCGTCGCCACCCAGGTGCGTGTTTCCGTTGGTCGATTTCACTTCAAAAATGCCATTTCCGAGTTCAAGTATCGAAATGTCGAACGTACCGCCGCCCAGGTCGTAAACTGCCACCTTGGTGTCTGAATATCGTTTGTCGAGTCCATAAGCCAATGCAGCTGCAGTAGGTTCGTTGATAATTCGCCGGACGGTAAGACCCGCAATTTCGCCGGCTTCCTTGGTGGCCTGGCGCTGCGAATCACTGAAATAAGCCGGAACGGTAATCACCGCTTCGTTAATTTCCTGACCAAGATAGTCTTCGGCCGTTTTCTTCATTTTCTGAAGGATGATGGCAGAAATTTCCTGAGGCGAATACACTTGTCCTGAAATATTTACACGCGGAGTATTGTTCTCGCCTTTCAAAACCTGGTAGGGAACCCGGCTGATCTCCTTCTGAACCTGATCCCAGGACTCACCCATAAACCGTTTGATTGAAAACACCGTATTGGCCGGATTGGTAATGGCCTGGCGTTTGGCGGAGTCACCTGTTTTTCGTTCTCCGCTTTCAAGAAAGCCTACCATTGAGGGCGTTGTCCGGTGCCCTTCGTTATTTAGTATTACAACCGGTTCATTGCCTTCCATAACGGCCATGCAGCAGTTGGTGGTACCTAAATCAATCCCTAAAATTTTACCCATCATTTCGTTCTCCCTGTAATCCCTGGTGTTTTTGTTGCTTACATTAAGCTAAATTCGATATAAGCTAAATGATAATACGCTTTAAATAAGGTAATTAGGCTGTTTCCTTGGGTGATTGATTTTCTACTAAGGTTAAAAAGTGACTGATAAGGTTTTAAAACCTTATTTTCTTTCTAAAAACCTTAGTATAAATCCGATGAAAACTCCATAAAACCTTATTCATAATTTTTTAATTTTTATCTATTCAATTTAATATCGAACTCAGGCTACATTAAATCGCCCAATGGTCCGAGATTGATATTTAAGTCCCTGTCGGTAAGGTTGAAGTGTTTTTTTAATTCTTCCATTTTCATTTCCAGCTTCATGAGGGTTTCGCCGAGCCGTTCGATTTCTTCATCGGTGAGCGATCCGCCATCAACCCGACGCATGGCTTGCTTTTCAACCAATTTCCGGATGAGTTCGACTAATGTAAGTACCAGTTTGGCCAATCCGGAATCGGCATTGTCGGGAGTCAGTGAGAGTTTGGAATCTTCAATGCTTTTAATTTGGTCAAACTCTTCACAGATATCCTGGAAAGAAAGATCAACCGTTCCGGCATTGCATAGTATTTTATTTTCACTCATAGTGCTGATTGTTATTGGTATTTAGTTTATTGTCATTGTTTTTAATCATTTTAATTCAATGTCGTTCGTATCCGTTTGTATATCGAAATAGTTAAATATTGAGCTTATCCTTTGCCGTTGACTTCAGTCAACGGGTGAAAGGGAAATAGGCTTCATGGGCTTTAGCCGATAAATTAAGGCTAAAGCCTTCACTGAATTTTCCAATCTATCCGTCAGCTAAAGCTGACGGCAAAGGATAAGCTTGGGTAAGCCAGCGTATACTTTCATTATTTGATGGTGACATCCACAAAACTGTAAGGCGGCCAGGGACCTGTCAAGGTGTAATTTAGCTCCGGATGGCGGCTTTGTAAATCGTTAATTTCCTTTACTAATAGACTTTCAATATCCTTATTCAATAAAAAAACAGCGTCGACCAGAATACTTGCACTGGCCATTTTTTTGATTTTCGATGCTGCATTCCATTGAGTCAATTTGCCGGTAAACTCTGCAATGACTGAGTCAACAAAGCTGACCAATAATTCTTCCAGGCGGTGTTCGGCCAATTTTTTATTCACGTACTCAACGTACACCGATTTTTTAGCTCCCGGTTCAGGATTGGTGGGAGTGGAGTTGCCGCCGGCTGATTTTGACCTCAGGCTTTCCTTCACCTTTTCTGAATCACAAAATATTTTTAAGCCGAATTCACTCTTATTCTCCACTTTCTGAAGATTATTCTGAAATTCAGGATAGTTGCGTTCGAGCATTTGCTGAACTGAACCGGATGATTCCATGATGGATCCAAACCGCATGGGAAGCAATGGGAACTGCTGTTCCAGTATTTCAATCACTTTTGCAAAAGCAAAAGCATTGTCCTGGTTCGCAATTAAACCGGCTTTTTCGATGTCGCTGACAACCGCCGAAATCTGATCAAAAGAAACTGCAGCAAAGTCTGCGTCTGCAATTCCCTTCATTCCTGACAGCAGTGCATTTATCTTCTCCGAATCGGCCTTGTTCGATAATATGGCATAAATCAGTTTTCCCATTTGAATCGTATTCTGTCGTTTATTAGTCAATATTCTTTTTGAAAAGGAACCGGTTTTCCAGTTTTAGAAATACTTTTCGATAACACTTTGTAATTGTCCCTTGATAATTGGCTTCAAAAGGTAATCATTGCATCCTGCCTCAGCTGCTTTATCCGGATCATCAGAAAGACCAAAGGCGGTTTGTGCAATGATGATGATTTTTTTATTGAATTGTCTTATTTGTCGGGTGGCTTCATATCCGTCCATCACGGGCATCTGAATGTCCATAAGCACCAGGTCAATATCCGGATTGTTTCGGCAAACTTCTATGGCTTCGATTCCTGTTGCAACTGTAATTACTTCTTTGCCGATTGATTTCAATGAAAGATTAAGCAACAGTTTAGATGTTTCGTCATCTTCAGCAATCAGTATCTTCAGTTCTTTAACTGGATTTATTGATGCATTTACCGACGTTTTCTTAGGCGTAGTGCTTTGTTCAGCTAATTTTCCGGGGTATGGAAGCGTAAAATAAAAGCTTGATCCTTTTTCGTATTCACTTTCGACCCGGATTTCACCACCAAGCATCTCAACATAGGCTTTCGCAATGGATAATCCCAATCCGGCACCCTGGTATGCCCGCGAGTCGGAAGTGTCGGCCTGATAAAAACGCTCGAAAATCGCCTGTTGCCGGTCACTTCGAATGCCGATGCCGGTATCCTTCACGAAAAATTCCAGTTCGGGTTCGACAAGCTCACCCACCGCACTGACCGAAGCGGTTGTTGAGCCTGCGCCGCCCTGAGCTTGTCGAAAGGTGGAAACATACCCAAATTCGATGGAGCCTTCATCGGTATATTTAATGGCATTTTTAACCAGGTTGGTTAAAATGGCAAAAAGCTTTTCGCGGTCGGTATAAATCGAAGCTTCGTTTGCCGGCAAAGTGTTTTTGAAACGAAACTGCAATCCTTTTCGTTCGGTTTCTTGTTTGAAAAAAGTATATATGTATTCGGTTTGTTCGTTGACATTCGACTTGCTGATATCAATCTTCATCATTCCGGATTCAATTTTCGAAATATCCATAATGTCGTTGATGATACTGAGCAGACGTGCTCCGCTTTTCTCAATGATCCTTATATAATCCTGCAGTTCGGTAGCGGCCAGATCGGGTGATTTAAGTAACTGTGTAAAGCCCAGAATACCATTCATTGGTGTCCGTATTTCGTGGCTCATATTCGACAGGAAAGCCGATTTCAGCTTGTCGCCTTTTTCAGCTTTTTCTTTGGCTAATAAAAGATCATGCTCGGCCTGCATGCGTTCAGAAACATCCTTATCGACACCCCGGTAACCTTTCAGATTTCCATTTTTGTCCAGAATCGGAATCCCATTGGTAAGCAAACAGAGGTTTATGCCATCTTTCTGTATGTGCCAGTTCTCAAGATCCTTGATGTTTAATTTATTTGCTGCAATTTCAGAGAAAATTGCTCTATTTTTTTTTGCTTCTTCAGGCAACATAAAGTCGAACATTGATTTTCCAACGATTTCGTCATCCTGATATCCAAAATGATTAATTCCTTTATTAACACTGGAAGTATAAATGCCGTTCTCGTCGGTTTCCCATACCCTGTCACCCACACAAAAAATGATATCTTCCATCTTTTTTTCGCTTAAACTTAAGGATTCCTGAGCCAGCTTACGTTTGGAAATATCATACATAGTTATCAGGTACTGTTCTTTATTACTTGTCGCGATTCCGCTGAGTTGAAAATAACTGGCCGAGCCATCCGGTGCCGTAAGACTCAATTCGCAGGTTTCCTGAACGTTGCTTGTTTTTAATTTTTTATGAAATTCATGGTATACTTGCTTGGAATCTTCAGAAATATAGACTGCAAACCTTCTGTTTAGTAAGAGTGAGCGTTCTTTTCCAAGCATTTTGGCGCCCATGACGTTAAGTTGAATAATCTCGCCATCGGGTGAAAGTGATACATAGCCAGTTGGGGCTAAGTCGTATAGTTCCATGTACTTTTTAGCGGCAACGGCTTCCCGGTCTTTAGCCTGAACGAGTTCATCATTGATCATTTCCAGCTCAATCTGATAAGCCTCCAGCTCGTGCAACAATCTCATGGTTTCGTTATCCAACTCAGAGCCAAGGTTTCCCACCGATTGATTTTTCAACCATTCTCCTGCCTTTTGACGTAGGATGGATGCTTTTGAATTGTAATGTTTTTCCACTCTGTAACTATTTGTTGATTAATTTATTGACTAAGTATTCTTTGTTTCCCAGGTGGTCGGTCGGGGAATTTTATGCTGGAAGAATACTGTTCCGAAAATTATTTTCATTCTGTTTTGTGTTGAGATTGTTCAAATCATTTAAAGGTTATATTTTTCACAAGTGTTGAATTGTCTTTTTCACATTCCTCATTCCTGAAAATGTTTTTGTATTAATGAATGTAATTGGCTGCTGTTAATGGGTTTCGATATATAATCATTACAACCAGCATCAAGGGCCATTTTCTGGTCACCCTGAAGTCCAAAAGCCGTTTGAGCAATAATGATGATGTCGGTGTTAAATTGCCGTATCTGACGCGTGGCAAAATATCCGTCCATCAGAGGCATTTCAATGTCCATCAGCACCAGATCAATGTCCGGATGATTGCGGCAGGCTTCAACTGCGTCCACTCCAGTGCTAACTATTTGTAATTCATCGGTAATAGTTTGTAATGAGATGGAAAGTAGCTCCTGAGAAGCCTCATCGTCTTCGGCGACCAATACTTTCAGTTTCCTGATCAGTTTTTTTTCTGTTTCAGCCGGACCTTCATTGGCTAACAGATTTTTTTCGGTTGATTTAACGCGGTATGGAAGTGTAAAATAAAATGTGGATCCTATTCCGGATTCACTTTCTACCCTGATTTTACCACCAAGCATTTCGACGTAGGCTTTCGCAATGGATAATCCCAATCCGGCGCCCTGAAATGCCCGCGAGTCGGAAATATCGGCCTGGATAAAACGCTCGAAAACTGCTTTGTGCCTGTCGGAGTGAATGCCAATGCCTGTATCTTTCACGTAAAATTCCAGTTCGGGTTCGACTGGTTCGACTGGTTCGACAAGCTCACCGACCGCACTGACCGAACCGGTTGTTGAGCCTGTCGAAACATAGCCAAATTCGATGGACCCTTGATCGGTGTATTTAATGGCATTTTTAACGAGGTTGGTGAAAATGGCATAGAGTTTTTCCCGGTCGGTATAAATAGCAGCGTCTTTTGCAGGCAGCGAGATCCTATAAGAAAGCTGCATTCCTTTACGTTCGACCTCAGTTTTGAAAAAGCTATAAATGTATTCGATTTGCTCGTTGATATTCGATTTGCTGATATCAAGCTTCATCTGTCCGGATTCTATTTTTGAAATATCAATAATATCGTTAATGATATTAAGCATGCGTAACCCGCTTTTGTTGATTATCCTGATATAATCCTGCTGTTGGTCGCTGGTAAGGTTGGGTTCTTTCAGCAGTTCGGCAAAACCCAGAATACCATTCATAGGCGTTCGGATTTCGTGGCTCATATTCGACAAAAAGGCTGATTTCAAAAGGTCGCTTTCTTCAGCTTTTTCTTTCGATCGGATCAGTTCTTCATGCAAAATCTTTGTTTCTGAAATATCGGTTTTAATGGCAACAAAATGAGTGATGTCATTTTTCAGGTTGCGAATAGGAGAAATAATGGCTTTTTCCCAATAGCCTTCTCCATTCTTTTTAATATTATAAAGCTCTCCCTCCCAGGTTCTCCCCGAAAGAATGGTATTCCACAGGTTGGTGTAAAATTCTTCCGGATGCAGGTCTGACTTCAATATTCTTGGATTATTTCCAATATATTCAGACTGGGAATATCCGGTTAACTGACTGAAGAATGGATTTGCATATTCAATCGTTCCGTTGATGTCGGTGATCACAACGGATGCTTTTGTATTTTCAATTGCTACTGACAGAACCTTTAATGATTCCTCCAATTTCTTTCGTTCGGTGATATCTTTATCGACGCCACGATAACCTTTCAGGTTTCCATCTTCATCCAAAATCGGAATGCCATTGGTGAGCAAACAGATTGATTGGCCATCTTTCTGAATATTCCAGTTCTCAAGATCCTTAATATTCTGCTTACTGGCGGCAATTTCAAGGAACAGAACCCCTATTTTATCTGCTTCTTCGGGCATCATAAAATCGAACGGAGTCTTTCCGATAATTTCTTCATTCAGGTATCCATACTTGTTAATTCCATTGTTTTCGATTGATGTATAAATTCCGTTTTCATCGGTTTCCCAAACCCAATCGCCTATGCAATAAATGATGTCTTTCAGTTTTTGTTCACTTTCCATGAGTGCCTGCTCGGCCAGCTTTCGTTCTGCAATATTCGTGTCAATTGAATT
>JBAWZG010000178.1:0-9367 GCA_037143155.1 Bacteroidia bacterium | reverse complement strand
CGGTAAACATTGGTTTGATCGTTATCAACCAAACCGAGTTTTTTCCGCACATCCAAAGCGCGATCCAGTTTTCCTTTCCAGAAATTGAAATCGGGTTCTACTTTTTCGAACGAAAAAATGCGGACAGCAATCGAACCAACCTGAACATGACCCATGGCCAGAAATTCATTCTTGCTTGAATTCACTTCTACCACATCACCTTCTTCTACCCTACCAATGATTTCGTGAATTGCACCCGAAAAAATCCAGGGATGAAACCGTAGGAGAGATTGTTCCTTTCCAGATTTCAGCACGACCCGGCTGTAAGTATTTGCCATGCTTATTCCTGATTAAGCGATTCGTAAATCCGATGCGAAACCCAGGCATCAGTAGCAGCATAAACCAACTGAGCCTCAGAAAGTTCCTGTGCTTCCCAGTTGGTCACCCTTTGTGCTTTCGAGATGCGGCAACCCAGAACAATAGCAGAGATTTTTTTCAGGCTGAAATCCTGAATTCCGAAGTCTTTGACGTGATCCTGCAACTCAATAAATCCTCCGGGCTTAAAATGGTTCAGCTTTTGAAGGCTTTTAATGTCGTCACGAATCGCAACACCAATCTTTTGTATTTCAGGATTCTCCAGAATTCGTTTCAGAGAATTTCCAAGTCCAATTTTATTAAGCCGGAACAAAAATGCATGATCTTCAGTGGCCAGCTGCAATAAGGCAACTTCGTTGTATTCTCCTTTTTTGAATGCCGGTTTGGTTTCAGTATCGAATCCCAGCAGAGATTGCTCCGACAGGTATTTGACCGAACTCAGGTAATCTTCCTTTGACTCTACCAATAATATTTTTCCTTCAAACTGAATCAGCGGTAAATCGGCCAGTTCATCTTTATCTATACTTTCCTTATACATCAATTTTATTCTCCCTGATTAGAAAACCGTTCGTTTAACCAATCGGGTTTCATGTTTTTATTTTTCAAATTGTCGACTTGTTTTTTTTCTGTTTTAGAACCCTCTTCTGCTGAACTTTCGCAATAAATCAGATTATGAATGGCACGTAAACTGTTCACCAGTTTCTGACCCCATGAGTGAGCAAAGTTATTCTGACTTTCGGAAAGTGCGAGCGCCATAACCTCTTCATCAAGAGTTCGAAATGACATCACCATGTCTTTCATGTCCTGATAAATATCGGCCACATTTTCAGCAATACTGGCGGTGAGCGCCGATTCACTGAACTGCATTCCGGATAAAAATACTTCCTGGTAATCGTCACCGGCACCGGTATGATGAAGTACTTTTTGCTGAATCAGGTTGTAATCCAATTCATTCACATACTTTTCGAGTTCATCATCGGCTTCCATTTCGAACTCAGGCAATAAACTGGCTTTGAGGTATAAAAGTGGAAGCATTTTCTGTAATCTTCCCAGGAAATCTGATGTTTCCATGTCTTCTGAATGTTCCAGAAAACTGCAAAATTCATTGGCAACGGTAATCAGTTCAATGACATTTTTTGAATACACCAGATTGTTTAAACCTTCTTCACTCATGAAAAAATTTCTAAAATAGGGTACAAAAGTATAAAGAATTTTTGTTCAGAGGTTTCAAGGTGAAGTTAATTGGTAAAGATTTGGGGAAATGGTGTCAATGATTGTGATTCAATAGTCATTTGGTTGTCATTCTATTGTCAAATTCCTGAATTTTCAAATCTTCAAATTGTCGCATCATTTCCTCCACTCCATCCGGTTATCCACCCGGTAAACAATCTTTTCGTTTTCGAGCAGCCACCGGACGATTTTAAGCACATTCTCCGGTTTTCCTTCAATCCGGGCCAGCAATTCCTGATAAAAACAGGGTTCTGTCAGCACTTTTTTAATCTGTTCGCTGACAGTATCAAATTCGTATTTACTAATATTCAATTCATTACGCTCTAAACAAACGTCGCATTTTCCGCAGCGAACCGACTCTGTTTCACCAAAATACTGAAGCAACAACTGACTCCGGCATTTGTGACCCGATGCAGCATAATGAATCATCGCTTCAATCCGCTGCAGGTAATCACGTTTACGGTCGGTATAGTTTTCTTTGGTGATTTTCAGACGTTCGACATCGATTCGCTCCTTGGCAAAAATGATGAATGGAGTTTTCTTTTGGGGAATGTAATCAATCACCTTCTGAGCTCTCAGTTTGCATAAAAACTCATAAACCATTTCCGGAGTAATACTGGCACGTTTGGCCAGCAATTGTTCGTCGATGGCTACATAGTTGGTAAACAGGCCGGTGTACGACCGTAGAAGCAGTTTTACAAATCCGTCGAACCCGGCATTGGCCACCTGAAATTTGTACAAATCGTCGCGATCGACCTGAAAATATACTTTAGAAGGATTATCCAGTTCATCGGTCAATTCCAGATAACCTTCGCGTTGCAGAATTTTCAGGCTGTTATAAACTGTCGTAATCTGAAGCGAAAAGCTTGATGCGAACGAAGCCATGCTGAATTCAAACGACTGATCTTTCCCAAAACCAACCGCCAGCTGATAGAAATTACAAATCGCTTCGTAAATCCGTTTGATCACATCGGGTTCGGGAAATGCCTTGATCACATTTTTTTCGAGTTTGATTTTATCGCTGTTGTTGTACAACAAAACCGACCAGGCAGTTTTCCCATCTCGCCCGGCACGTCCGGCCTCCTGAAAATATGCTTCAACCGAGTCGGGTGCTTCCAGATGAATGACGAACCGTACGTCCGCTTTATCGATGCCCATTCCGAAAGCATTCGTCGAAACGATGACGCGGCATTTGCCATTTTTCCATGCATCCTGTTTTGCTGATCTGATTTTGGAAGTCAATCCGGCATGGTAATAGTCAGCTGAAATTTTATTTTTCTGAAGCAAATCACTGACTTCGCGGGTTAGTTTCCGGCTTTTCACATAGACAATTCCGGTTCCTTTGGCTTTTAAAACCGCCTTTACGAGATAATTGATCTTATCTTCCTCATGCCTGACCAGATAAACCAGGTTACTGCGGTAATAACTGGTACGGAGCGTATTTTTCTTTTTGAATTTCAGCTGTTCCTGAATGTCGTCGATCACCTGGGAAGTTGCCGTTGCAGTGACTGCCAGAACCGGAGCGTTCGGCAACAGATCGCGCAATTCGGCAATCCGGAGGTACGATGGACGAAAATCATAGCCCCACTGCGAAATACAATGCGCTTCATCCACAGCAATCAGGTTGACATCTAATTGGCCAACCCGTTCCCTGAACCGGTCGGTAGCAATCCGTTCAGGAGAAAGGTATAAAAACTTGTAATCGCCCCAGACTGCATGGTCCATGGCTATTTTTATTTCCTGGGAACTCATTCCGGAATAAATTGCCAACGCTTTTATTCCACGCTGATTCAGGTTTTCAACCTGATCTTTCATTAAAGCAATCAGCGGGGTAATTACAAGACAAATACCTGGTTTCGAGAGCGAATACACCTGATATGTAACCGACTTTCCACCACCGGTTGGCATCAGTCCGAGCGTATCGCGCCCCTCCTCAACCGATTGAATAATCTCTTCCTGCAAAGGCCGGAAGGACGCGTAACCCCAGTATTTTGTCAATATTTGTTTGAATTCGCTCAAGGTTGCTTAACAAATTTTAAGATACATTAAAGTTTATAGTGAATGTGCCTCTAACAAATCCGGATATTGGTACCTGATTTTTTAGTAGTTTTGTCGTTTAAACAGAATATAAAATTACACATAAATGTCGTTTTTCGTCGATAAAATTGTGCCGGGAGGTTTAACTTTAAATGACGTATGGTTAATAACCTCTTATTCAGAAGCTTTACCACGCCAGCGTGGATTCACATACTGGTTCACCCGTTGTATGCGGTTTATTTCATCAATTGTAATCACAGCAATCAGAAGTGAGTCTCCGAATAACAATTCCAGATAAATGCAGAAAAAAGAAAAATGCAATAAGGAAGCTTACACCTCCGTTTTATTCACTAAATCAATCCATAACTCTTCATATCCTTGTAGTCCTATGAAAATACAATTCAGTAATCCATTAAAAAGAAATCTCAAAAACATGATAAGAGAATTCTCAGTTGTACTTCTTGTTATTTCTTCGCTTACAGTTTCTGCTCAAAAAAAGAACAATGTTGTAGTCACCATCGGCGATATTCCAGTTAGCACAGAAGAATTTGAAGCCAATTACCGGAAAAACAATACCAATATTCTGGACGAAAAAGACCGGAAAACTCCTGCTCAATATATGGATCTGTATGTCAACTTTAAGTTGAAAGTAATTGAAGCACAAAAATTGGGTTACGACACCATTAAATCGTTTGTTGATGAACTGAAAGGTTACCGTGCTGAACTGGCAAAACCGTATCTGACCAATGTTTCGTATAACGAAGAAATGGTTAAGAACGAATATTACCGCATGCAGCACGAACGAAAAGCAAGTCACATCCTGATTCGTGTCACTCCTGAAGCCTTGCCGGCCGATACGCTCGCTGCATGGAATAAAGTCACCGACCTTCGCAATCAAATCATCGCCGGAGCAGATTTTGGAGAAATTGCATCAAAAAAATCCGAAGATCCATCGGCAGCCGAAAACAAAGGATTGCTTGGATATTTCTGTGCATTCCAGATGGTTTATCCATTCGAAGACATGGCCTACAAAACTCCGGTTGGTCAGGTTTCGCAGATTGTCCGAACCCGTTTTGGCTACCACCTGATCAAAGTTGAAGATGAACGCCTCGTGCCTGGTGAAATAAAAGTAGCACACGTTATGAAAATGTTTCCGAAACAGGCCAGTGAGGAAACGATCGCCAAACTGAAACTGACCGCAGACAGTATCTGGATGAAAGCAACTTCAGGTGCAGACTTTGCCGAACTGGCAAAAAAATATTCCGACGACAAACAGTCGGCTGTAAACGGAGGAGTAATGAATTTTTTCACTCCCACCAACATGGTTCCTTCGTTTGCTGAGGCGGCCTTTGCCTTGAAAAAAGACGGAGACATTTCACCGGTTATCCGCACTCCTTATGGCTGGCACATCATCAAACGGATTGAACTGCGTGCACAACAGCCGTTGGAAAAGATGCGTACTGATCTGGAATCCAAAATCAAACAAAATCCTCAAATCAGCAAATACAGCGACGAGGCCTTCGACCGGAAATTACGTGCCGAATATCAGTTGAAAACCGATCAGTCCAATTTTTCCAAATTCATTGCATTGGTTGCTGATACCACTTTGGGTAAAAACCTGACTGTAAAATTGAGTCCAATAAAAGATAATGTACTGGTAAGTTTCAGCAACAAAACTTACACCTGCGGAAATTTCAATGATTACATTGAAAGTCAGCGATATACACCTGTCATTTCAAATCCTGAACCTGCATTAAAGGAATTACTCGATAAATTCATCAATAACAAATTGCTTGAATTCGAAAATACTCAACTGGAAATTAAACAACCTGATTTTGCGCGGGTTTACAAAGAGTATCATGACGGTATTCTGCTTTTCAATATCTCGAAAGATAAAATCTGGGATGTGGCTTCGGCCGATACGGTACGCCTGCAAAACTATTACAACCAGACTTCGAAGAAATACTTCTGGAAAGAACGGTTCAAAGGCTTTGTGATTGAAGCAAAAAATACAGAACTGCGGACCAAAGTCGAGACTTTACTCGATGGAAAAGAAATGAGCAAACAGGAACTAACTGACCTTTTCAATACAAAAACTGAAAATAATGTTCAGTTTACTGAAGTAACGGTTGAAAAGGGAGAAAATCCGGTAGTTGATTATTACATTTGGAGCGGTCCAAAGCCAGCCGGATTTGACGAAACAATTACCTTTGTCCACGGAAAAACCATTCAGAATGAACAAAAAACATTGAAAGACGCCTGGGGCCTTTATTCTTCCGACTTTCAGGAACAGATTGAAAAAGAATGGATTAACTCATTAAAAGCGAAATATCCGGTTATTATAAATACCAAAGTGCTCAAAAAAATTCAGAATATTGAATGAGAAAGGCTGTCATTTATATTATTCTTACCAGCTATTTTCTAACAGCTTGCAACTTGTTTTTTGAAAAGGAGGAACCAATCGCCAAAGTGGGCAGCAAGGTTTTGACCATGAAAGAACTATCAAAAAACACGCCTGATTACCTGGATGCAACTGACAGTTCCTTGTGGGCCGACGATTACATCAAGAAATGGGTTCAGCGCGAACTTTTGCTTCTAAAAGCTGAAGAAAATCTGAAAGCTGATTTGAAAGATGTGAGCAATGAACTCGAAGAATACCGTAATTCGCTGATCGTTTTCAGGTATAAAAACGAATTGATTAAACAAAAAATGGATACCTCGCTGAAACCTTCGGATATTCAGAAATACTTTAACGAGCACCGCGAAAGCTTTATTCTGAACCGAAACATTGTAAAAGCCATTTACATCAAGGTTCCGGTTGAAGTTTCGAGCCCCGATAACTTAAAAGAACTTTGTCTTTCGAACGATCCTGCGAAACAGGCCAAACTGAATGAATATTGCCTGAGTTACGCCAAAGCTTACGACCGTTTTAACAACCAGTGGATAGCTGCCGATATGGTTCTGAAGAACACTCCTGAGCAAATTACTGACCAGAAGTTGTTTCTGGAAAGAAACCGTTTCACTGAAAGCAGCGATAAAATTTATTACTATATTGTCTGCATACGCGATTATCGTTTGGAAGGTCAGGTATCACCGATCGAATATGTTGAAAAAGACATTCGAAACCTGATTCTGAGTAAGCAGAAAATCGAATTTCTGAAACAAATAGAAAAAGACATATACAAGGAAGGCATTGATAACAATAAGGTTAAACTTTATACTACAAAAAAATAATCGTTTATGATCAGAAAACTAATTGGTTTATTTATCCTGTTGGGATATGTTGCCCTAAGCAATCCAATCCATGCACAAGATAAAACTGTTGACCAGATTGTGTCAGTTGTCGGGAAAAATATTATCCTGAAATCGGACATCGAAGGTATGTTTCAGCAGCAACAAGCACAGGGAATAACCACCACCGGTGATATGAAATGTGAGATTCTGGAGAATTTGCTGGTTGAAAAACTTCTGCTCGCTGAAGCAGAACTGGATACCACCATTATTGTCAGTGATAGTCAGTTAAACTCGAGTCTGGAACAACGGATTCAATATTTCATTTCACACCTTGGTTCTGAAAAAGAAGTAGAAGCGTATTTCAAAAAATCGATAGTTGAACTAAAATCAGATTTGCAGGAAGTCATTAAAAATCAACAGATGACTCAACAGATGCAGGAAAAAATCATTGAGAAAGTGACCGTTACGCCGGCCGAAGTGAGGGCACATTTTAAGACCTTACCTGAAGCTGAAATTCCGTTAATCGATGCACAGGTTGAATATGCTCAGATTACCGTTTTACCGGTAATTACACTGGAAGAAGAAGACCGTATAAAGGCAACGCTTCGTGATCTGAAACACCGCATTGAAAGCGGAGAAAGCGGATTTGCTCCAATGGCTGTTATTTACTCTGAAGACGTAGTTTCGGCTCGAAATGGTGGCGAATTGGACTATATGGGCCGCGGAAACCTTGATCCTGCCTATGCTGTAGCTGCATTTAACCTAAAAGGCGACAAGATTTCGAATGTGGTGAAAAGTGAGTTTGGATACCATATCATTCAGGCAATGGATCGAAAAGGAGAGCAACTCAAAACGCGCCATATCCTGATGAAACCAAAAGTCTCGCCTGATGCCATGAAAAAAGCTTTCGGACAAATTGATACGATCGCCAATATCATTCGCAAAGGAACGATGAAATTTGATGAAGCTGCCATCCGTTTTTCATACGATAAGAACTCGCGCAACAATGGTGGGGCAGTTATAAATCCCGAAACCAGTGAATCGAAATGGAAAATGAGCGAACTCGATCCGGATGTCAGTAAGGTTATTGGAAAGATGAACATCAACGAAATTTCCAAACCGTTCCAAACACTCGACGACAAGCAACGCCCGGTTTATAAAGTCATCAAGCTGCTAAATAAAACCGATGCCCATAAAGCAAATATGCGCGATGACTACGTTGCACTAAGTAACGCGTACCTTGCCACTAAAAAAGAGAAAACACTGGATAGCTGGATACGCGACAAACAATCAGGAACCTATGTTCACATCGACAATTCGTACCTGAATTGTAATTTCAAATACAAAGGTTGGATGAAGTAAGAGGATGTGCCCAACGTTAAAATTAAAATCAAAACTGGGACTTCAGCCCTGAAAGGGCGTCATAAAATAGCACAGGGCAACGCCCTGTGGAGAAAGAATAGCAAGAGAAAACCGTTCGCCGGAAAAGTTTAACCAAACGATTTTCAAATTTCGGACGGAATTGAATTCTCTAAAATTAGAAAAAACGAAATTCGTAAACGGACATTGTGCCGTTTTTTCACTGATAATGAAATATTGAAAAGATGACATTTAAAAACGAAGTTGAAGCTGTAAATGCACTGAGCAAAAAATTTGATCAGCTGCGTTCTGAAATAAAAAAACGGATTTACGGACAGGATGATATTATTGACCAGGTATTAATTACCATGTTCAGCCGCGGACATTGCCTGCTTATCGGTGTTCCCGGACTTGCCAAAACTTTGCTGGTGAATACCATTGCTGAAGTACTTGGACTTCAGTACAAACGAATTCAGTTTACACCCGACCTGATGCCTTCGGACATTATCGGAACTGAAATTCTGGACAAAGACCGGGAATTCAAATTTATTCGCGGACCTATTTTTGCCAATATCATTCTGGCCGATGAAATCAACCGCACACCTCCGAAAACTCAGGCAGCATTGCTGGAAGCCATGCAGGAACGGACGGTTACCGCAGCTGGCCAGAAGTATGAACTCGACCAGCCATTCTTCGTTCTGGCTACTCAGAATCCAATCGAACAGGAAGGAACTTACCCACTGCCGGAGGCTCAGCTCGATCGGTTCATGTTCTCCATCTGGCTCGATTACCCTAAATTCGAAGATGAATTAACCATTGTACAGAATACCACTTCAGGGTATCAAACGCACCTGAATGAAATTATAACCAAAGATGAAATCCGGTTTTTTCAGGATTTGGTTTTGAAAGTTCCAGTAAACGAAAACGTATTGAAGTATGCAGTTGGTTTGTCAGCCAAAACACGACCAAACACAGAACTGGCAGCACCAATTACGAATAAATACCTCAAATGGGGAGCTGGACCGCGAGCATCGCAATACCTTGTATTGGGTGCAAAAACACTGGCTGCCCTTCAGGGAAAATACTCACCCGATATTGATGATATCAAGAAAGTGGCAGTTAACATTCTCCGTCACCGGATCATTAAAAACTA
>JBAWZG010000177.1:0-9471 GCA_037143155.1 Bacteroidia bacterium | reverse complement strand
ATTGGCAATATTCAAATATTTTTCATGATTGGCTGAACAAAATCAATGCTCATTCTGTCAATAGTGTAAATTTATTTCGTAGTTAAGACCGAATAAATAGTTTCGCTATGCACAAAGGACGATTAGAAGCTTTCAGCGATGGTGTGATTGCTATTATCATCACGATCATGATTCTGGAATTGAAAATTCCCGACGAAAATACCCTGACGGCCCTGATTCCGTTGGTTCCAAAATTCCTGAGTTACGTTTTCAGTTTTGCTTTTATCGGGATTTACTGGAACAACCACCATCACCTGTTGCAGGCAGCAAAACACGTAAATGGAGCCATTCTTTGGGCCAATTTGCATTTGCTTTTCTGGCTGTCGTTGATCCCTTTTGTAACTGGCTGGATGGGAGAAACAAATTTCTCCACCATACCTGTTGCCGTTTATGGCGGCATTCTATGGCTCTCAGGATTAGCCTATTTTATACTCGTTCAGGTACTTGCTGCAAACCATGATGAGAATTCAATCATCAGCATGTTAAGCAAAGACCCGAAAGGAATCATGTCAATGATTCTTTACACCTTGGCAGTACCTCTTGCTTTTGTATCCAAATGGATTTCACTTTCTTTCTATATATGTGTTACCATCATGTGGTTGATTCCTGATAAACGAATCGAAAGAAAATTGATGGAGTAATCCAATCTTTGTGTAAAATATAGCTGCTCGTTAAAACCTGATTTTGAAGGCTATGCTGTATATGCATCATTAAAGCTGCTAACCTTGGAATTTTCACTTTCTGAATTTTAACCGATTTTGTATCTTTGGTTCAGTATCAGCAGGTGATTCGTTCGGTTCTATATTTTCCGGATACCGGACCAGTTGATTAATGAAACAAACAGGTATGAAAATATTCGTCATCGGAGGAACTGGATTGGTTGGCAGTTATCCTGATGAATTGCAAAGTATCAAATGCCAAAGATAAACAGATTCCGGATTTGCATGCAGAATATTCATCTTATCAGACCGGATTAGCTCAAGTAATTCCTGAAATGAAAACAAAGAAGAATTACTTCTCCTGATATTTCAGCTCAAACTACATTTTCATATCATTTTCGTATCTATGCTCCGGGACGAACTATTTTATGTAATTTTGGTTGTATCCTTTAAAATATCATATTATTCGCCCATCTAATTGTTTTTATCGTTTTAACATGAATAAAGAAGTTTCAATCAGCTATTTATCAAGCCTGTTTAAGGAACATGCCAGTCCATTCTTGCGTGAGAACAGGAAGATTATTTTGCAATTCGTCTTTACCATGTTCTTTATTGCCATTGGGATCTGGTTCATCCAGCATGAACGGGCCGAATTGGTTCAGGTAAAAGACGTTCTAAAATCTACAAACATCGGATGGTTGCTTGTCGGGATTGGACTGACTGCAGTTTATATTATTCTTCAGGGACTCATGTACGTTTTTTCTTTTGCTGCCACCCGTCATAAAGTATCGCTTTTCGACTCGACAATCCTCTTTATCAAGCGAAATTTGATCAGCGTTTTTCTCCCGGCAGGTGGTGTTTCCTCGCTCGCCTTTTTTACGGGAGCTATTGAGAAAAAGGGAATTAAAAACACTCAAATACATTTTGCTTCTTCGATTTATGGCTTTGTAGGAATACTTTCGGTAATAATTGTTGCCGTTCCTGCTTTCATGTATGCACTGGTTGAGGGAACGATTGGTTCAGGAGAATGGTATGCCCTGGCAGCAATCATATTGCTAAAATTTGCTTTGTTTTTCGTTTACCGTTCCATCATGAAGAAAGGTACATTCTACAACATGCTGGTTAAATTTTTGCCGTCTACGGAAGTTTTTATGAACGACGTGCAGAACAACCGGATCGATAAAAAACAATTCATTTATACCGTTCTGGTGTCAATTGTTATTGAGTTTATCGGGATTGCCCACCTGTTTGTGGCCATGATGGCGCTCAATTTTCATCCGTCCTTACTGGCTGCAGTCATGGGATACATTATTTCTGTCATCTTCCTGATTGTGTCCCCATTCCTGCGCGGACTGGGTGCGATTGAAGTTTCTATGACTTATGTACTGATTCGTTTTGGCTTTGGTAATGTGGACGCCATTGCCATTACGTTTCTCTATCGGTTCTTCGAATTCTGGTCGCCCTTGCTGGTAGGCATCGTGGCCTTCATTTCGAAACTAAATAAGCTGCTGATGCGGGTATTTCCGGCGTTTTTTCTCCTTGCTTTGGGAATCGTCAATATTATCTCTGTTTTAACACCAGCGATACGTGAACGGGTAATCATTCTAAAAGATTTTTTGCCATTGGTAGCCATTCATGTATCAAATTATATGGTACTTACCGCCGGATTATTGTTGCTGGTAACAGCAGCTTTTTTGCTGAAAGGATTACGTTCAGCCTGGTATTTTGCAATTGGATTAAGCGCTATTTCGTTAGTTGGTCATATTACCAAAGCTATTGACTTTGAAGAAGCTATCATCGCACTTCTGGCCATTATTATTCTAATGGGCACACGCAGAGAATATTATATCAAGACCAATCCAAAAATGCGGAATGTCGGGCTGCAAACGTCAATACTGACAGCCACGGCAACATTGGTTTATGGTGTGGTAGGTTTTTATTTCCTCGACAAAAAGCATTTTAACATCGATTTTAATGTGTGGCAATCGATACGATATACCATCCAGAATTATTTCCTGATAGGAAGCGACGAACTGATTCCAGCCAGTAAATTTGCCGGCAAATTTCTACTCTCGATTAATATCAGCGGATTCTTTTCAATTGCCTTTTTGATTTACACTTTTGTCCGGACCTATGTGCCTGCCGAAAACATTACCAATGAAGAGTTGTTGCTTGCCAAAGATCTTTTGAAATCTCACGGGAATTCAGCATTAGATTATTTTAAAACTTCAGACGATAAAATAATTTTCTTTTCAGAAAACAATAAAGCTTTTGTTTCCTACAGGATTTCAGGAAATTTCGCCGTTGTACTTGAAGATCCGGTGGCAGAAAACAAGGAAGAGATGAAAAAATGCATCAGTGAATTTGATGTTCATTGCTATCAAAGCGGAATGAAATGTATCTTCTACCGCGTTCCCGAAGAAAGCCTGGATATTTATAAACAGCTTCGCAAGAAAAATTTGTTTCTTGGCCAGGAAGGAACCGTTAATCTTTCGACTTTTAAACTCGAAGGTGGCGTTCGTAAACCCTTACGCAATGCCATTAATAAAGTAGTTGCCCAGGGATACCATGCAACCATACATACCGCCCCGGTAAAAGATGGCATCCTTCAAAAAATAAAATCGGTTAGCGATGAATGGCTGCTGGATATGGACCGTAAGGAAATCATCTTTTCGCAAGGCATGTTTGATTGGGACGAGCTGAAACAACAAACCATTATTACAGTGGAGAACCCGGAAGAAAAAATCATTGCTTTCCTGAATATCATACCCGACTTTACTCCAGATGAAGGTACTTATGATTTGATCCGAAAAACCAAAGACGCTCCTAACGGAGTGATGGATTTTATACTGATCGAACTTTTCAATTACTTCAGGTCACAGAACATCAACTATGTCAATTTAGGATTTGCACCGATGAGCGGACTAAACGAAGCACGCACTTTTCCGCAGAAATCAATGAAATTTGCCTACGAAAAAATAAGGTCATTTGCGCATTACAAAGGATTACGCGAGTACAAGGAAAAATTCGATCCGGTTTGGAATAACAAATACCTGATCTATCAGCATGATTACGATTTGCTCCAGGTACCTGCAATATTGGCCAATGTAATTAAACCATAGGAACATGATACGCTCCATTTTTCTTCTGCTTTTATTTCTGATTTCAGGAATCAAATCCATTGCAAATAAGGTCGATTCTTTGTCATACGGTGCATTTGGCAAGATCACCATTTATCATCCAGTGGGTGTTCCAGATTCCTTTGTGCTTTTTATTTCAGGCGATGGAGGATGGAATAAAGGCGTAAAAGACATTGCCGGAAATATCGTCAGCCAGGGCTCGATGGTCGCCGCAATTGATCTGGTTCACTACTTAAAAATCAAAAAAGAATCCAAGGCAAAATGCTATTATCCGGCAGGTGATTTCGAAGAAATGAGCCTGACTCTTCAGAAAAAATATCATTTTTCCCAATATTACAAACCCATTTTGGTTGGCTATTCGTCAGGTGCAACATTTGCCTACGGAATGCTGGCGCAGGCTCCTGCCAACACGTTTAAAGGTGCCATTTCATTCGGCTTTTGCCCCGACATCGAAATCGACCGTCCGCTTTGCGCGGGATCGGGGCTGAAATCTCATCCGATAAAAGGGAAACAGCCATCCTGGTACCTTGAGCCATGTGTTCAATTAACTGCTCCTTTTATCGCGTTCAACGGACAGAAGGATCTGGTTTGCAATATGGTTGCAACCAGAAAGTACATTAATGCAATGCCCGGGGCCGAATTAATGGAGGTTCCAAATGTAGGACATGGTTTTGCTGTTGCCAGAAACTGGATGCCACAATATATTTCGGCCTATGAGAAAATTCAGAACGAACCGGATTTTGCTGAAAAAACAGCTTCGAAAAACGAATTGCTACAATCACAAAACGAATCACTCCTGAAAAGTGACCTTCCGCTGACTTTGATTCCAACCTCAGGAAAAGAAGATCTGCCGCTTGCTTTTTTTATTTCAGGAGACGGTGGCTGGACCAGTTGGGACCAGTCGGTTTCTGAAAAAATGGCCGAAAAAGGCATGCCGGTTGTCGGGCTTGATGCACAGAAATACTTCTGGAACGAAAAGCAACCCAAACAAACTGCCGATGATATTACGATTGCAATCAAACACTACATGCAATTGTGGAACCGGACATCGTTTGTACTGCTCGGGTATTCGTTTGGAGCCTGTGTTGCTCCTTTTGTTGCCAGCAATTTTTCGGAAGAATTACAAGAATCCCTGAAAGGAGTTTATTGCTTTTCGCCTGATGTGACCGGCGATTTCGAGATTCATATTTCGGACATGCTGCACCTGTCAACCAAAGACAAGTACAATGTTCCGGCCCAACTGAAACAAATCCCAGCCATGAACCCGGTTTGCATTTTTGGCGAGGAAGAAAAAGAGGAAGTACGAAATAGTTTTTCAGTACCCGGCACCAAAATTGAAACGCTGCCTGGTACTCATCATTACAACAACGATTTCAATGCTGTTGCCGGAATTATTCTAAAAAACTTCATAAATAATGCTAAATAAACCTGTCCGAATGACAACAAAATGGATTCTTACGATTGTTTTATCAGGATTTTTATTCACTTCCTTCGGTCAGAAAAATCCAAACTGGGACAAATGGAACTGGTTAATGGGCGAGTGGGTCGGCGAAGGCAGCGGCCAACCAGGACAGGGCGGCGGAACCTTTTCGTTCAAACCCGATCTTGACCAGAAAATACTGATCAGGAAAAGCCATTCGAAATATCCGGCAAGCGCAAATAAACCGGAAATTATTCACGACGATCTGATGGTTGTTTACCTTGATAATCAGGAAAATTCAAACAAAGCAATCTACTTCGACAACGAAGGCCACACGATCAAATATTCCATAACTTATTCCGACAAATCAATCGTTTTTACAAGTGAAAAAATCCCAAATGTTCCCACTTTCCGTTTGAGCTATTCCCTATTGGAGGATGCAATTGTAAATACTAAATTTGAAATGTCGCAGGACGGAGAAAAATTCTTCACCTATATTGAAGGAAAAAGCAGAAAGGTAAAGTAGATACGAATTCCATATTTCACAGAGATACTAATTCCTGACATCACCACTTAATTTTGAATACAATGAAAAAAATTTTACGCTTCGCATTACTCATTTTGCTTCTGATTATTTCGATTGGTTTTTGGTGGAGATACTATTTTGTTTTCGGTGAGGGCGTAAAAGCCGGGAATCTTAATTTCTTCGTGAAAAAGGGTTTTGTCTTTAAAACGTATGAAGGCCGTCTGATTCAGGATGGGTTCAAATCGGCCACACCGGGCGCTTTACAAAGCAACGAATTTGATTTCAGCGTAACCAACGACAGTATTGCCGCCATTTTGGAGCATAACAGCGGGAAGGTTGTTGAGCTCAGGTACAAAGAATACCTCCACACTCTTCCCTGGCGCGGCATGAGCAACTATGAGGTTGTTGAAGTTCTAAAAGAAGAAGGCAGCAAACCGGAAACGAATAAGTTGCCCTATCAATAGATAAACCAAAAGTCCCCTTCAATTCCCCCGAAGGAGGACGGCTTGCGAAACTTTTCAAAGAAAGCACTAAGTGGCTAATGATGACAAACATATTCACCGTTGATTTCAGCTTCAGCTCACTGGCATTATAAATCGCTTATTTTTTTGCCTCCAAAATTTGGTGTTTTACAAGGTCATTCAGTTCCTCTGGCTTTAATCCTTCCGGATAAATTGCAGGTAAATACTCAATGGAGATTTTCTCTCCTTTCTTGATTTTTTTGCCACCTGAAGACATGGCCTCAAAAGCTCCGGTAATGGCAACCGGAACAACCGGAATATTCAGTTCAGTACTTAAAATGGCATACGTTTTTTTAAATTCGCCCAGTTCTCCGCTCAGTGTGCGGGTTCCTTCCGGAAAAATCAGGATTTTCTTGCCTTGTTTTACCACTTCGGCCATTTTCAGAATAGATTCTTTCAGGTCTTTAGAAAGATCCATCACAATCACATTGCTATTCCGCGCCACATAACGGTGTAACCAGCTGTTCATGTGTTCCTTTTTGGCATACGAGAAGGTGTTCTTCAGAATTGGTTTGTCGAGGTACGAAAGCACGAGGAAAGGATCGAGTTTACTTTCGTGGTTGGGCGCCAGAAAGCAAGGCCCTTCAGGAATATTTTCCATTCCACGGGCTTCAATCTTAAAAACCAAGCGGAAAACTCCGCGCACGAACCTCACGATTGGTTCAAGAAAAACCGAAGATTTTGGCAAAATCACAGCCGAATCATCTTTCAAATCGGTGGCCCATCCCGACTCCTGCTCCGTTTTATGAAAAAGCTTGTGTTTCTGAATGTATTCAGCAATATTCCGGATGGATGGGAATTTCATCAGTTGCTCCTCGTTGAATTTAATCCCGAAGGTTTTTTCGATGAAGTCAATCAGACTCAGTTTCCCAAGCGAGTCCATCGAGATGTCGAATTCAAGATGATGATCGGGCAAAATATCCATATCGACCTGCCGTTCGATAAATGATTTAATGGCAAGGTATTCCGTTGAATTTGGTTCTTCCGCGGAGCTCTTTTTGATTTCTTTTATTTCAAGTAATTCAGCCAGTTTGAAGCGCTGAAGTTTAGATAAGCGGGTCCGCGGCAATTCTGTGTTCACCAGAGTGAATTGCATAATGCGCTTGTAGGAACTCATCTCGGCATTGAAAGGGGAAATTACCTTTTCCCTGAAATACAGCTTGGCGTCTGTAATACTGTTTTGAGTCAGGAACCCTTCATCCGGAAAAATCACTGCATGAAGCATCTCGTTGTGCATAAAAACGCCGGCTTCCTTAATCGCCGGTGAAAAAGCATCAAGTTTCATTTCTACCTCAACCGGATTGATATTTTTGCCGTTGGGCAACACGATGATTTCCTTTTTCCGACCGGTGATGTAGAGAAAACCATCTTTATCCAGATAACCCAAATCGCCGGTATGTAACCAGCCATCTATAATTACATCAGCAGTTTCCTGAGGCCGGTTGTAATAACCCTTCATTATACTGGGGCCTTTGGCAACAATTTCGCCTTCGCGAATTTCAACCGACAAACCCGTAAGCGCCTCTCCGGTGGAGCCAATCTTTACCCTTCCCGGACGTGGAAAAGTTATCATTGGCGCAGCCTCTGTCATACCAAATCCTTCCAGAATATCGAACCCAATACCATAGAAGAAAGTACCTACTTCAACATTCAAGGCAGCTCCTCCGGCAATCATAAACTGCAAATGGCCTCCAAAACCATCATGAACTTTTTTGAAAACCTTTTTCCCCAGATTCCGGTTTTTCGTTTTCAGAACCACCCAAAGCAGTGTTCTTCCAACCAGACTTTTATCGATTTTAGCTTTGATTCCGCGATACATCAGCTCATATAAACGGGGAACTCCTAAAAATACGCCAACCTCGTTACTGGTAAATGTTCTCATCAGATCGGCCGATTGCATCGAGGGAACCATTACCAAGGTACTGCCTACAAATAAAGGCGTTAGCAAAGAACCTACCAGCGGAAAAACATGGTGAAGTGGTAAAAAAATCATTACTTGCCGTTCAGGAATAAAAATCTTACAGGCTATTACTGAAGCCATATTCTCATGGATGTTGGTGTACGAAAGCATCACTCCTTTTGGGCTGCCGGTTGTTCCTGAAGTATAGATAATCACTGCGGTAGTATTGTTATCCTCAGGTCCGATCCATGGACTTTCGCCTGTGCTTTCGTCCGGAATGATGTCTTCAAAAATCCTGATTTCAGGTTTATGCTTGGTTTTTTGGTCTATTTTCACCATTGATTCGGTCATCGCCGAACTGATAAAAAGCAATTCGGGTTGGCAGTCGTCGATGATGTACGCCACATCCTCGGCGGAAGCTAAAAAGTCGATCGGAATAGCAATGCAATTATTTTGAAGTGCAGCATAAAACGCAAAGATCCAGGCAGGACTGTTTTCAGCATAAATAGCCACTTTTGTAAATTCTTTGCTTTCAAAAAGCAGGGCAAACTGCTGAACGTGTTTCAGAAACTGGCTGTACGTGATATCACCCTGGGAGGCAATAATCGCTTTTTTTTCCGGAAACGATCGGTTGATAATGGCGTTCATGTGGTCAGTTATTATTTTGATAATTCGATCTCTGAATCAAAGCCTTTTTGGGATTCTTCAAATAGAAATTGCATCTATTTCGCATTTCGTTGAATTCAATCCCAATTTGCATTTGCAAAGTAAGAAATTCCTCTGAAAAACGATAAATCCAATCCAATAAAAGAAGAAGTTGGCTGAGGGAAAAGAAATGGATTGGCCAATCCGTGACAAAGTGCCAGGAAACAATTGAATAAAAGTTCGAATTGAAGACCGATCTGTTAAAGTCTCTGATTTAGGAGAATTACCCTGAAATTAGCTTTTTTTCAAGTATTGACCGATAAAAAGCTAAATCGATTTGTTCTTCGGAATTGCCACAAAAAATAACCGGAACATCAACTGTACCGGTTATTTTGATATAATTTCTAACACTTACTTAATATCGACACTTACCTGTATTTCATTGCATAAGGACTATTTTTTTGCCTTAAACAGTTCCTTTTCATCCACTTTTTTAACTTCCGAACTGTCGTTGAGCAGTTTGTTTATGGCATTAAAAGGAGCTACCACAATCTCGTCGCCAGCTTTTAACCCTTGCAGAATTTCAATGTTCTCGCTATCCTGAATTCCCGTTTTTACAGC
>JBAWZG010000176.1:0-9477 GCA_037143155.1 Bacteroidia bacterium | reverse complement strand
TCAGCCTTTTGTATTGAGAAAAACCGGTAATTAAAATAGCATCATGAAAATTCAATTCAATAGCTTTTTGGCTGTCATATCATTGTTTGCAGTGCAAAAACAAGTAGCTGCTCAGCCTGATTTTAATTATATGCCAACGAAAATCGGCTGGCACAATGCTGTTTATGACGACAATAAGAAAGACCCGAAGCTAACACCATGGACGACCTGGGACAATGCGCTGGAACGGGAAATGAACTGGTATTTGAATGCGCCAGTTAATGATCATGGATATCCATCCTATGTGCACATCACTTTTATGGATGAGAATTACCAGTCGTACCGAAACGATTTTATTCCGGCCACTCAAAACGGAATGGGCATTATTTCATACCTGAAATACTGGGAATACAAAGGTAAATCGAATCCAAAAGTTTTGGAAGTTGCTAAAAAAATGGGCGATTACCTGGTGAAAGAAGCGAATACTGCCAATGAAGGTGCTTATCCGAATTTTACCCGGTCAACAGGTTTCATCAACGATTTTCCGCAAACCCAAAGTTCGCAGGATGATGCCAAATTCGGTAAAAATGTAATAGAACCCGACAAAGGCGGGATTGCCGGTTTCGCGCTCCTCGAATTGTATAAAGTAACTCAGGATAAAAGCTATCTTGATCAGGCAGTTCACAATGCACAGGTTTTATCGAAAAATATGCGGGAAGGCGATGCGCTGCATTCACCTTGGCCTTTCCGAGTTGATGCCGAAACTGGGAAATACTGGGGCGACCGGAGCGGAAATATGGTCTATATTCTGAGGCTTTTTGATGGGTTGCTTGAAATGGGGCATCCTGAATTGAAGAAATCGCGTGAAGCCCTGTGGAGCTGGATTACTAATTTCCAGTTTAAAGCTCCTGAAGATCGGGATCATTCGCTTTGGGTCCAGTTTTTTGAAGATCATTCCGAAGAGAATAACCGCAATGCCTGGTCGCCACTCAACATGGCACGTTACCTGATTGAAAAGAAAGAAGCACTCGATCCGCAGTGGAAAGAACATGCTGAGCAATGCATTCAGTTTGCAATCCGGATTTTAGGAACTGAACGGCCTGGTGGTGTTTTGTTGGTTGGTGAACAGGATAATGACAAAAATCCATGGGGCGGTATCAATTCGACTTTTGGCGCAGTTTCGGCCATGTTTTACGCAGCAGGTGGAGGCGAAAAATACAGGGATATCGCATTTAGGAACCTATCGTGGATCACCTATTTTATTCGTGAAGATGGTATTGTATGCGACCAGACCGGTCAGTGGCAAATGTTGCGTGAAGGTGGCTGGCAGGAAGATTGCCATACTGATGTGATCCACAATTTCATGGATGCACTGAAAGCTGTCCCGGAATGGGCAAGCGCTAAATCGCCCGATGGTAAAATTCAGGCAGAAATCCAGAATTATTTTCCAAAACCAAGAAATGGTAGCGTATATGTCGTTGCACATCGCGGTGCACATGTGGGTATTCCGGAGAATTCATTGCCAGCCATTCAAAAGGCGATTGACCTCGGCTGCGACTTTGTTGAAATTGATACACGCGTTACCAAAGATGGCCGGATTGTGAGTGTTCACAATGCTTCGGTTGATGCATATGTGGTTGGCACAAAAGGAAAGGTCAACGATTTTACGCTCGAAGAAATTAAAAAACTGGATATTGGCGAAAAAACAGGTCCGGACTGGAAGAATACCCGGATACCAACCATTGAAGAAATTTTGCAGTTGTGTCGCGGACAGATTGGCATTTACCTCGATTTAAAAGAACCACTTGTACCAGAACTGCTTCGGATTATTCATAAATATGATATGGAGCGTAATATCATCTGGTACATTCCGGCATCACGGATGGAGATTATCAAACAGCTGAAAACTCTGTGCTATCAATGCATTCCGATGCCGGATCCGGGTCCGGAAAAGAATATCCAGGAAGTGGTTACTCAGATTCATCCCCGAATGCTGGCCAGCGATATGGGACAATTGAATGAAAGTTTTGTAAAAACTGCCCATGCCAATCGATTAAAGGTTTTTGTGGATGAAGAAAAGGGAACACCAGCTGAATGGGAACAAATTATTCAGTGGGGAACCGATGGAATCCAGACCGACAACCCGGCAGCATTGATCAAATTTCTGAAAAACAGAAAATAATTCTTTTTTGAAATAAACAGATAGGTACATAGAGCACATTGAAAAATATGAGTGCGTGCTTCAGGTGGTTTGATAAAAAAGATTTCATTCCGGATGGCCGTGATTGGTTTATTATAAATAATTTTTCATCCTGAAGCCTTTGTAAATTAGACGAAACTTCATTCAGTTTATTCTATTTTCTATCAAAAAAATAATCAAATGGATTTTTTATAATCAACTGCTTGAATATCCGTTGGTTTGTTTTACCTTTAAAAAATAAACCAATTAGTAACCGATCATATCAATCCAATGGAAGAAAAAGACCTCAGACCAATAGATTCAGTTGGTTTGAAATTATTAAGACGACGCCGTGGCGGAAGTGTAGAATATCAACAGGTTATCAGCAGTATTTCGCACGAATTACGCACTCCGATCGCTATCCTCAAATCAAATATTCAATTCCTGAAAGAGTTTAGTTCTGACATGGATCAGGAAATCAAAGATGAAAGCATATCGATGTGCGAAGAATCGATTGAGAATGTAGTCAGTTTCCTGGATAATATTCAACTCATCAGCACAAGTTCCAAAGGTCAGATACTTGCCAGCTATTCATTTTTTAAGTTGAAACAGTTTATACAGAAGGTGAATGTGGATCTTGAAAAACAAAACCTAAGCTATAAACGGATTGCAATCCAATGGGATCTGGACTATTCCGAAATATATTCTGATCCTGCCCTGTTGAGATTAATACTTACTAATCTGTGTTCCAACGCTTTGAAATTCTCGAATGGTGACGTGAAATTACTCATGAAATCCACCAGCCAGGAACTCATAATTAAAATTCAGGATACTGGAATAGGAATTCCGGAGGAAGAATCGGAGTTGGTCTTTAATCCGTTCTATCGTGCGTCAAATGCCCGAAGAATACCAGGTTATGGATTAGGTTTGGCCATTGTGAGTTCATTAACCGATTTTCTGGGTGGTTCAATCTATATTTCAAGTTCGGTTAGTCAGGGAACCGACATCAAGCTGATTATCCCTTGTGAAACAAGTCCCTCCAGTTCCGACCGGGAACTATAATCGAAGATCAGAGGTTAATTGTTTAATTCAATTTCGTAGCTATGAATTTTCAAACCAAAATATTGGTTATTGAAGATGATCAACGATTTTCAAAAACTATTCGGAATGTACTTTCGCAACATGGATTTGATGTATGTTGCACCAATAATGGGGCTGCAGGCATTCAGAAAGCATTTGAATATAATCCTGATTTGATTCTATGTGATATAAAAATGGATCCGATTGATGGATATCAGGTTTACAATGTTTTGAAGGAGAGTACGTTGATCGATCGTATTCCTTTTATGTTCCTGACAGGACATTCAGAACTGGAAGAGATTCGGTTTGGTCTGGATTTGGGCGTTGATGATTATTTTGTAAAACCATTCAACAACAACGACCTGATAAAATCCATTGAGAAGCGACTCGCAAAATTTAAAAAACTTACAGAAATTGGCCGCCGCGAATTTAAAGCTTTGTTTAATTTAACCCCGAATGGTATTTTCCTATTCAACGGAAGCACACTTTTTAATGCCAATCCTGCTTTGCTGAAAATGCTTGAACTGGAGCAAAGCGCATTGACTACGCTTACAATCAGCGACATTCTCGATGACTTTTCTTATCAAAAAATTGCTGAGCGGATTGAACGGTGTTCAAATCTGCTAATGGATTCGTTCAGCGAAGAGATTACATTAGTTTCTCAATCCGGCTTAAAAACAGATGTGACAATCAGTGTCTCGGTTTATGAAAAGTATTCAGGATATTCCCTCATGATTGGCTTGGTTACTCCACTGAATAAGCGAAATGCCGAAAACGAATATTTTATAGTGGACGTGTTAAATATCCTGAAAAAGGAAAATGTCGTGGTTTCGGAATCACTGGGTGAAAAACTGACTGATATTTTCAGCCAGCATAGCATCAACATGAAGAACCGGAAAAATGAATATTTTTCGACCCGTGAAAGTCAAATACTTTGCCTGTCGATGGAAGGCCTTCCAATAAAGGTGATTGCTGATAAACTTCAGATTTCAGATCGCACAGTAGAAAAACACCGGTCCAAACTGATGGAGAAAACCAAATCCAGCAATATGATTGAGGTAATCATCTATGCCCTGAAGAATAACCTGGTGGAGATTTAAATCCCGCAGACATTATTTGTTTGATTACGCAGAGCCTGACTCAAAGTCTGACCCTGAGTTGATCGAATAAAAGTTATAACAAAAAAGGCCGTCTAAGGAATACTTAGACGGCCTTTTTTGTTATAAATCTTGAAAATTTGCTTATTTTATCCAGTAATTAACCTCTGCTTCGGTTTCCTGATCAGACTCCTGCAGCCAGTATGCCGGAGTTACTTTTTTACCAGAAATACTTTTTAGGCTGCGTTTATATACGTCAACCACCGGATTAAAAAGTAGGTCGGTAACACCAATATTAAAAGTTTCAGTTTCGGCAACTGCCGCTACTTTTACAATGTATCCGTTCAGTTCGAGCAGTCTTTTCAAAAATTCAGTCCGGTCTGCGGGAATTCCTTTTTCAACCACCGAGCAACGGGCGCCGTCTATTTCTTCTACCAGATGTTTTCCTTTATTGAGGGCCATTTTTCGGGTTTTATTAATTTAGAAACAATTTGCTTATGCTGCGAATATATTCGAAGATTCCGCTTGCAAAACCGATGATAAATACACCTGCAACACACATCACTAATGCAATCCGCATGGCATTTGAACTCCGGAATTCAGGAATTGGTTGATCGTTCTTTTCTATAAATATGGCTCTTATCACCAGTAAATAATAGTAAAGTGAGATGGTTGCATTTAATACAGCGATCAAAACCAGAATATAATAACCGCTTCCCGCCGCTGCAGTAAACAGGAAAAACTTTCCAAAGAAGCCGGCAATTGGTGGAATTCCAGCTAAAGAGAACAAAGAAACGGTCATCAGCAGGCCAAGTTTAGGATTTGTCTGGTATAATCCATTATATCCTTTAATCGTCTCAACACCTGAGGCATTGTGAATGGCAGCTACAACGCCGAATGCTCCAAGGTTGGTGAATACATATACGAGTACGAAATAAACGATTGAAGTCATACCCAGTTCACCGGCACCAAGAATACCCAACAGGATAAAGCCGGCTTGTGCGATCGAGGAAAAGGCCAGAAATCGTTTGATATTGTTCTGACGTATGGCAAACAGGTTACCAATTGTCATGGTCATTACAGCCAGTGTATAAATCATCGGTTTCCACAGTTCCATAATATTTTTAAAAACTGTGAACACAATGATGGTGAAGATAAATGCTGCGGCACCTTTTGAAACTACCGAAAGGTATGAAGTCACATTGATTGGAGCACCTTCGTAAACGTCGGCTGTCCAGAAATGGAAAGGCACTAATGAGATTTTGAAACCCATTCCGGCCACAAAGAATACGAATCCAAGTGCGATGAGCGCGTTTGGTTGAACTTTGGTTGCGATATCAGCAAAATAGATCGATCCGGTTGCTCCGTAAATCATCGAAAGTCCAAATAATAGAATCCCTGAAGAAAGGGCAGAGGACAGAATTAATTTGATACCTGCTTCGGCTGATTGACTTTTATATTTGTCGAAGGCTGCCAGACCCGCAATCGGGATTGTTGCAGTTTCGAGTCCGATGTAAAAGATCAAAAAGTCACCAGCTGAAATCATGAAGTTCATACCAATCAGAGTTGACAAGGTCAGAATAAAATATTCACTGATTTTATCAGCATTTTCCGGTTTTCGTAACCATCCTTCGGCCTGAAGAAAGACAATCAACACGGCCAGATTAAGAACGTTTTTCATGAAAACGGTTAGTTGACTCGATTGAAATGATCCGCCAAATAAATTACCGGTTTCTCCGGGAATAAAACCAATGAAGGTTACCAAAGCGAAAAGTACCAATGTGAAATTGATGATTTTCGATTTGTTTTTTTCGCTGGTAAAGATTTCAGCAACCAGAATCGCGAGTGCTGCTGCAGTGAGCAGTAATTCGTGGCGCATGAGTATAAATTGTCCGAGATTCATATTTTAAATTTTTAGAAGCCTCCCCCCAACCCCCTCCAAAAGAGGGGGAGCTGAAACGCTCTGATTATCTATTTTTGTAATAACTTTCAGTACATCTAAGTCCCCCTTGTGTAGCCTGAGCTTGTCGAAGGAGGGATTTAGGGGGCCTGGCCTTTTAAAACGGAATGGCCAATGCCAAACGTGCAACAATCGGTTTTAAACTTGCCACAATGGTGTCAGACAACCAAAGTGGTGCAATACCAATGGCTGCTACAGCCAGTAAAAGTGTAACGGTGCTCAGTTTCTCGTACCATTTGGCATCTGTCAAATCTGCATGATGCTGATCCTTCAACGGGCCAAGCAGCAAAACCCCAACGACTTTCAGGATATATACCGCAGTAATTACGATTGACGAAGCAACGATTACCGTAACAACTCGATGAAACATGTCCTGATGTTGGAATGATCCGACAAAAACAGTCATTTCAGCAACAAAGCCGCTTAATCCGGGAAGACCCAGTGAAGCAAACCCTGCAATCATATATACTACTGCAAGAAATGGAATTACTTTCATCAATCCACCCATTTCCCGAATGTCGCGTGTATGGGTACGTCCATAAATCATCCCAATCAAAGCGAAGAAAAGGGCTGTCATCAAACCGTGTGAAATCATTTGAAGGATCGCTCCGTCCATCGCTGTTTGGTTCATCATCAGCAAGGCAAAAATTACCAATCCGCAATGGCTTACCGAAGAGTATGCGTTGATGAATTTAAGGTCGGTTTGCCAGATGGCGCTGAAAGCTCCGTAAACCACACTGATTGTTGTCAGGATAATGAAAATCCAGGCCATTTCTTGTGCAGCTTGTGGCATCAGGAACATGGCAACGCGGAAACATCCGTATCCTCCCAGTTTCATCAATACTCCGGCATGAAGCATCGAAACTGCTGTTGGTGCCGAAGCATGACCATCAGGTGACCAGGTGTGGAAAGGAAACAATGCTCCAAGTATTCCAAATCCAATAAAAGCAAAAGGAAAGAAGAAGCGTTGCGCCGCAACCGGAATATTTATTTTGGAGATTTCAAGAATATTAAATGTAAGCGGGCCTCCACCAGGAGCCGAATTGTAATAAAGACCTAAAATACCAACCATAATCAAAGCAGAACCTGCCATCAACATCAAGGTAAGTTTCATGGCCGATTTTTCTTTTGGTCCTGTTCCCCAGAGACCAATAAGCAGATACATTGGGATCAGCGCTAATTCGTAAAAGAGGAACATCGTAAACAGGTCGAGCGAAATAAAGAACCCGTAAACTGCTGTGACAAGCAATATGAGCGATATAAAAAACTCTTTGGTCAGGAATTGAAGTTCCCAGGAAGCAAAAATACCTGCAAAAATCACAATGGAAGTCAAACCAATCATGGCTACCGCAATTCCATCGACACCGAAAGCAAAATGAATGTTCAGGCTGGGATACCACATGAAGTCAGACATAAACAGCATCTCGTGCATCATCCCGGTTTTTCGTGCAGCAAGATAAGCAAGCACCAGGTAGACTGTTGCTAAAAGTTCTATACCCATTCCGATTGCTGAAACGAGCCGGGCACCTTTATAATCCTTGGTAAGCAGGACTCCGATCATGGTGAGAATCGGGATTAAGACCAATAATGTTAGAATATTCATAAGAATATAGTTGAGTTTCTAATTTTTCAATATCATGCAGAAAAGAGGAAGAAGGAAATATCCTTCGGTGTTATTTGTTTCCTGTTTTCTTTTTTCTAATCATTTGTTTCTGTTCCGTCCTAAATTTGGCAGAAGCCTTGTTCTGCTTTATACTGCGGACGGTTTTGCTTTTTTATTTTTCTTCCCCGGGGTTTCGCCTCGGGCTATTGATATGATGCCCTTTCAGGGCGAAAAATCTTTTTTCTTTCTTCTTTTTCCCCGGGGTTGAAACCCCGGGCTACCAATATGTCGCTCCTAAGGAGCTTTTACTAAATCGAAGCAATACCCAATACCTTCCCCCTTATGGGGAATTAGAAGGGGGCTTTCCCTACATCAAAAAATAGATCATCGAAAGCGCCAATGCTAAAGTACCGGCAACGAACATAAATGCATAATGCTGCAACTGTCCTGATTGCATTCCCTTGATCTGATAGGATACTTTTTCAGTGGTTGTGCCAATTCCAACCATAAATGCATCGATGATGTGACGGTCGAACCAGGCAATTGGTCGTGAAATATAGTTGAAGATGATCTTCCGGGTGACAAATAAATAAATTTCGTCGAAATAGAATTTGTTATAAGTAGCGGTATATAATATTCCCCAGCTCTTTGCCAATTTAGCCGGAACATCGCTTTCTTTTTTGTAAAGAATCCATGCCATGGCAATCCCGAATAAACCGATTAAAACCGAAGGAATAGCCACTGCAAAATTCATCTGAGATTCGAATCCTAATTTATCTGAAGTTACCAGTTCGGTAAATGGAATATATCCGGCGAAAATAGAAGCTACTGCAAGGAACATCAGAGGAATGGTCATCACAAGCGGGCTTTCGTGCGGTGTGTGATGATAGTGACGATCTTTTCCCCAGAATACGGTGAAATACAAACGGAACATATAGAAAGCGGTTAATCCGGCAACCAAAAATTCAACGGCAAACAAGAGTTTATCGTGATGCCAGGCTGCAACTAAAATTTCATCTTTACTGAAGAATCCGGAAAGAAACGGAACTCCGGCAATGGTCAGACAGGCAATCAGGAAAGTCATGTGAGTGATTGGCAGATATTTGCGCAGGCCACCCATATCGTACATGTAATTGGAATGAACGGCATGAATGATTGAACCGGCACCAAGGAAAAGCAGCGCTTTAAACATGGCATGGGTAAACAGGTGGAACATGGAAGCCATGTAACCCAAACCTTCTTCACCGCCATAACCTGAAACTCCCAGTGCAAGCATCATGTACCCGAGTTGCGACAAGGTTGAGAATGCCAATACCCGTTTAATATCGTATTGTGTGATGGCAATTACTGCCGCAAAGAGCGAAGTAAAACCGCCGACGTAGGCAATTATTTCCTGAGTTGCCGGAGCCTGAAAATGGATGACCGGAAACATACGGGCTACCAGGAATACACCGGCAACAACCATGGTTGCTGCATGAATCAACGCTGAAACCGGAGTTGGACCTTCCATGGCATCGGGTAACCAGATGTGCAGTGGAAACATGGCCGATTTACCGGCACCACCAATGAAAATCAGTGT
>JBAWZG010000175.1:0-9489 GCA_037143155.1 Bacteroidia bacterium | reverse complement strand
CGCCGAATTTCTCCGACTGCACAAATTACAATGCTTGAAGCCGGACCGGATATTTCGTTCGCCAATTGCGGTTTGCCGTATTACATTGGTGGCGACATCAAGAGCCGTTCGAAACTTATTCTTCAGAGTCCTGAAAGTTTTAAAGCGCAATACGATGTCGAAGTACATATCAATACCAGTGTATCGTCTATCGACCGAATTGGACACCTGGTGAAAACCACCAACAGTCAAAGCGGTGAACTGAAAATTTTTGAATACACCAAATTGATTCTGGCGCAAGGTGGCCGGCCAATCAAACCCACCATTTCCGGAGCCGATCAGGATCATGTTTTCACCCTTTGGACTTTGGACGATATGGATAAAATTGCCAATCATCTGAATGAAAAGAAGCCAAAAAATGCAGTTGTTGTTGGTGGCGGTTTTATTGGTCTTGAAATGGTGGAAGCCCTTGTAAAACGTGGCTTAAAAGTGAACGTAGTTGAAATGATGCCTCATGTGATGGCTGTCATGGAAGCCGAAACTGCCGGATTTATTGAAAATGAAATGCTTTCGTACGGCGTTGGAATTCATACCAATGCCGGTGTGACCGAAATTGGATCACGCGCGGTGAAACTTGACAATGGGAAAGTACTTGAAGCTGAAATGGTTTTGCTGTCAATTGGAGTTCGCCCCACTTTGCAACTGGCCATCGAAGCAGGTCTTGAAATCGGAGAAGCCGGCGGATTGCTCGTTAATGCCCAATTACAAACTTCGGATCCCGATATTTTTGCAGCCGGCGATATGGTCGAAACCGAACATCGCGTGAACGGAAAAAAAGTGCGCATTCCACTGGCCGGACCGGCAAACCGTCAGGGACGAATTGCCGCTGAAAATGCACTGGGCGGAAATCATCCATACAAAGGTGCAATCGGAACTTCAGTAGTTCGTGTTTTCGAAGCGGTGGCCGGAATAACCGGATTCTCGCTGAAACAAGCCCGAGCTGCAGGATTGGATGCCGATTCAGTAGTCGTCCACAAAGAACACCATACTTCCTATTATCCAGGTGCCGAAACCGTAACTACCATGTTGGTTTACGACCGCAAAACCGGAATTATTCTCGGCGGACAAGCAGCAGGATACAAAGGAGCGGATAAACGACTGGATGTGATTGCCACTGCTACCGCTGCAAAATTAACCATTAGCGATTTGGCCGATATTGACTTTGCCTATTCGCCACCGATCGGAACCGCCAATGATGCAATCAACATGGCTGCCTACACGGCCGAAAACCGGATTTCAGGCTTCAGTCCATCGGTTACGGTAACTGAACTTGACGCTTTTACAGAAGGCAAAACCCCTGTATTTATTGATGTTCGGGATGTTTTCGCATTCGAAAAAAGTCATATAAAAGGAGCCGTTCATATTCCATTGGAACTATTGGCAGAACAAATTCAAAATATTCCTGCTGGCCGATCGGTAATTGTCTATGACGAAACCGGTAAAAAAGGACATCAGGCACTTCGCACCTTGCTGGGCGCAGGTTTTAAGGATGTTACAAATATTTCAGGAGGACATACTTCACTTCAACGACAGGCAAGAGCTGTCGGATTTAAGCACATTCAGGTTGATTTACTGCCGGTTGAATTGAAATCACTGGAAGAAGAAACGTCGAAAACGGAAGAAAAATCAGTGGCAAAAGCCAAAGATGATAATTCATTACTGATCATCGATGTTCGCACTGTTGAAGAATTTGCAGGCGGTGCTTATCCTGATGCGATTAATATTCCGTTGGATAATTTAATGGACAATTTGGATGTAATCGGGAAAAATGCAGCGCGCGAGATGGTAGTTTACTGCGCTTCCGGAGGGCGTTCGGCATATGCTCAACGCATGTTGGCGCAGGCTGGTTATACCAATGTGAAGAATGGCGGCGGGCTCAGCTCGATGATGGCCAACCGAAACACACAAGCTTCAGGAGCAAAACCATCGAACGAGCCAATAATCATTGATGTGCGCTCTCCACAGGAATTTGCCGGTGGAGCATACCCGGGAGCAATCAATATTCCATTGGATGATTTGATGCAGAATTTGGATGTAATCGGGAAAAATGCAGCACGCGAAGTTGTGGTTTACTGTGCTTCAGGAGGACGTTCGGCCTATGCACAACGCATGTTGATGCAGGCTGGTTATACCAATGTGAAGAATGGAGGCGGACTCAGCTCGATGATGGCTAACCGAAACACACAAGCTTCAGGAGCAAAACCATCGAACGAGCCAATTATTATTGATGTGCGCACGCCACAGGAATTTGCCGGTGGAGCATATCCGGGAGCGGTCAACATTCCATTGGATGATTTGATGGAGCATTTGGATGTAATCGGGAAAAATGCAGCGCGCGATATTGTGGTTTACTGTGCTTCAGGAGGGCGTTCGGCCTACGCACAGCGCATGTTGATGCAGACTGGTTATACCAATGTGAAAAATGGCGGCGGACTCAGCTCGATGATGAGCAGAAGATAATTTGTCTGAAGAAAAGTCATGAAGTCGGGTTAAAATTAATAGTTAAATATTTGAAATACAGTTACTAATAAATAAAAACAACAATTAAAATAAAAATTTATGTTTGAAGCAATTAAGAAGATTTTTGGTATCAAAACAATTAATTATGCTCAGTTAGTAAACGATGGAGCGATCATTTTAGATGTTCGCACCAAAGGTGAATATGGTTCAGGACATATCAAGGGATCAGTCAATATTCCGGTTGATCAACTGCAAAAGAATCTTCAAAAGTTCAAAGACAAAAAACGTCCCATCATTACTTGCTGTGCATCGGGAATGAGAAGCGCCTCTGCAAAGGGGATTTTGACTTCAAATGGTTTTTCAGAAGTGTACAACGGTGGATCGTGGATGAGTCTGAATAACAAATTGTGATGATCTGTTTTCCCAGGTGAGTTCTTTGACCGGAATATTGAATCTTGATTTAAGTCGAAAAGAATGAGAAAAGTATTAAAAGTATTGGTAAGCAATCGAATGATTATCCTGACGATTTTGGGCGTTTCGATGTTCATTGGCATTTCGCAATATCATATTTCGCTTTGGTACATTTTGTTTTACGGCGTATTTCTTGGAGTAATTTTCGGAAAAGTGTTTTGCCGTTGGGTTTGCCCGATGGGCCTGATCATGGAAATGCTGATGAGCATGGGTGGCGAAGATGGTAAAATCAAGCAAATGTATCAGTATCATAAAGTTGGTTGCCCCATTGCCTGGATCTCCGGATTCCTCAATAAATATTCACTTTTCAGAATAAAGGTAAATACGGATAGCTGCCTGAATTGCGGTCTCTGCGACAAAAAATGCTACATCGTTGCCATGGAACCAACCAAATATAGCTTGTATAAACCAGTTCTCGAAAAACCAGGAAGCAGTTATACCTGTTCCAAATGTTTAGCGTGCGTGGCATCCTGTCCAAACGGAAGCCTAACCTACAAAGTACAAAAATGAAAGCAAACTTTGATTCCATAATTAACGATACGAAGCCCGTCATCATCGACTTTCATGCCTTATGGTGCGGTCCTTGTAAAGTACAGTCGCCCATTTTGAAAGAGTTGGCAACCGAAATTGGTGACCGTGTCAGGGTCATTAAAATTGATGTGGATCAAAATCAGGAAATCGCTAACCGATACCAAATACGGAGCGTTCCTACACTCATGATTTTCAAAAGTAGCGAAATCAAATACAAACAGCCTGGTCTGCACACGAAGCAACAGCTAATCAGTGTGCTGCAAAATATTTTATAACACAAAAAATGGATACACCATCTAACAACAAGCTCTACGATAAACAATCCCTGAACATCATGCAGACTGCTGAAGATGCCTATGAGCGTGGTTCAAACCGGGTAAAGGAAATCAGAAATTATGCACTCAAGGCCGGAATCAAACGAATTGGTATTGCTCACTGCGTGACATTCCCGAAGGAAGTCGAAGCGGTAAGATATTATCTTTCGAAGGAATTTGAAGTATATAGTGTTGATTGTAAATGCGGGCACATCACCAAACACGAAATGCTTGGTTGTGAAGGCAATGGAATTATGTGCAACCCTGTCGGACAGGCAGAATATCTGAAGGAAAACAATACTGAATTCAATATCGTAATGGGATTGTGTGTCGGGCACGATATGGTTTTCAACCAAAATTCAGCTTCACCTGTCACTACCCTGGTGGTGAAGGACCGCACAAGCAAAAATAATACAATAGAAACTATTCAAAATCTATCACATTGAAGTGTCACTAAAAAGATTTAAGTGTTATTAATGCGATTCATCAAATTTGATTATATCTTTGTCTTCGAAGGGAATTAAAATAAGAATTTCAGAAAATACAGTCCTTGCAGTTAACGTTGCTACAAATGAAAAAGTAAAAAATGAAACTATGAGTTTGATTGAAATTAATAAAAGATACAGCGAACTGGCTACTACCGATTGTTGCCTCTCCTGCGGAGGTGCGGTTAATTATGCAGAGCCGCAACTCAACGAAGTTTGTGTCGATTTAGGAAGCGGCCGCGGAACCGATACCATTCGGATGGCAGAATCTGTTGGCAAGGATGGTTTTGTTTATGGCATTGACATCTCGGACGGGATGATTGAAAAAGCCCGAAAAACAGCAGAGCGCCTGGAAGTATTGAATGTTGATTTTATAAAAAGCACCCTCGAAGAAATTAAACTGGGCGACCAGATTGCCGACCTTGTTATCTCCAACTGTACCATTAACCATGCCGCTGACAAGCAACTTGTCTGGAATGAAATTTTCCGGATATTGAAGAAAGGCGGGCGTTTTGTGGTTAGCGATATTTATTCGACAAGTCCTGTGCCTGACGAATACAGAAACGATCCTGAAGCGATTGCAGAATGCTGGGCAGGGTCGGTAACCCGCGATGAATATCTTGCTCAGATTGAATCGGCAGGATTTACCGGGTTTCAGATTATTGAAGAATCGGCTCCTTACGATAAAGGAATGATTAAAGTAGCCAGCTGGACCATTAGTGGCAAAAGACCTTCAGGGAAATGTAATTGCAGCAATTAATTGTTGACAGAAAATAGTAAATTTATGACCGTGGGAAAGTTCACTTTTTTTCGGTCACTATCATCGAAGTTTTATTAGTTTAATAATTCTAAATAAATCACAATGAAAAGTTTAATCAGAAAAAAAGTAGTTGTTCAGGCGAAAGTAGCTCAATGTTGTGCAAAAACATCAAAGATCGTTGCTGGTTGTCATGATTAACTTTTAAGTGCTGAAAGAGTGCCTATACAAAGGCACTCTTTTAAGCACTTTTTTAAATTACTCACCTATGTATTTCTCGAAACACAATATATTTTCTACAATTAAAGATTCCGAAAACTTCTTTATTGTCAACCTACTCACTGGTAATGCAGATATTTTAAGTCCTGAAGATGCTAAGAAGTTGCACCAGATAAAAGAGTTTAATATTCACAATGATGAAAGTTTCATCATTGAATTACTTGAAAAGGGTTATCTGGCTGATGAACTGGAAGAAAGCAAGCTTTTCAGGAGCAAATACCTCGATTTCATGGATAACCGCGCGGACGATGAAATCCAGCTGTTTCTGGTTCCCAATTACAGTTGCAATTTTGCCTGTTCGTATTGTTATCAGGACGAATATGCACCTTCGAAAGGTGCGATGAGCGATGAAATTATTGATGCATTTTTTGAATATATCCGGAATGAATTTGCCGGAAAACGAAAATACATTACCGTTTTTGGTGGCGAACCTTTGCTGAATTCACCCAAACAAAAAGAGCTTATTTCGTACCTGATCGCTCAGGCAAATCAGGCGAAAATCGATGTGTGTTTTGTAACCAATGGCTATACTTTAGTTGAATATATCGACATTCTCAAACAGGGACGTGTCCGCGAAATACAGATTACTCTGGATGGAACAGCCGCAGTTCACAATGCACGCCGGTTCCTGAAAGACGGAGGAGGTACTTTCCATAAAATCATTGCAGGCGTTGATGCTTGTATTGCCAACCACCTTCCGGTTAATCTACGAATGGTAATTGATCAGGAGAATATTGGAAATCTGACCGATCTGGCGCAATTTGCCATTGATAAAAAGTGGACTTCAAATGCTCTTTTTAAAACTCAGATCGGTCGCAATTACGAACTGCACCACTGCCAGTCGATACAGGATAAGCTGTTCAGCCGGATATCGCTCTACGAAAAATTATATGCGCTGACCAAAGAACATCCGCATATTCTGGAATTTTACAAACCTGCTTATTCCGTTTCGAAATTTCTTTCCGAACATGGCAATTTGCCCGATCCTTTGTTCGACTCATGCCCGGCTTGTAAAACAGAATGGGCTTTCGACTATACCGGACACATTTATCCATGTACGGCAACTGTCGGAAAAGCTGAGGAATCGCTGGGAACATTTTATCCGGAAGTTACACAGGCAAAAAACCTTATTAATGCCTGGGAAACCCGCGATGTGGTTTCGATTCCCGAATGTAAAGATTGCAGTGTTCAACTGGCATGCGGAGGTGGCTGCGGGTCGGTAGCCAAAAACAAAAATGGAACGGTTTGCTCGACCGATTGCCGTCCGGTGAAAGAGTTGCTGGAGTTAGGTTTTGGAGCCTATTTTAATGAATAATAGAACTATAAATTGTTATCACATGAAACGTCCGTGACAAAATTTTGAGACACAATAGAATGATTATAAAACCAAATATGAACACATTGCTTTTTATAAGCCTCACCCTTCGGGGGAGGTTTGGAGGGGGCTCCGAAATACCAACCCCATGAAAGAAATTAGTACATCCGAATTTGAAAAAGAAATCACACTTGGGAAGAAAGTGGTTCTTGATTTTTATTCTTCAGAGTGCCCGCCATGCGAGGCTGTTGCTCCAAAATTTGAAGGCTTGTCGAAAATTTACGGGGATGATATTACATTCCTGAAAATCTTCAGGCAGAAAAACAAGGAGTTGGCTGAAAAACTTGGAGTAAAATCGTCGCCAACCTTACTGTTTTTCGAGAACGGAAAAGAAGTAGCAGAAAGACTTTCCGGAGGAATTAAACGCAGTGATATTATCAGTCACCTTGACAGCATGATTCCGGCAGAAAAGGTTGAAGCTATCAAGTCGAATATTAAACCTTCAGTTTCCGATTTCGATGTGATTATTCTGGGTGCCGGTCCCGGCGGATTAACGGCCGGATTGTACCTGTGTCAGGCAAAAGTTAATGCAGTTTTGGTCGACATTGCTTTGCCCGGCGGACATGTGTCAACCACCCACGAAGTTTCCAATTACCCTGGATTTATTGAGCCACAGGCCGGATACATGCTCTCACACAATATGAGTGAACAGACCAAACAATGTGGTACCGTATACAAAGTTGCCGTTGATGTGACCAAAGTTGATCTTGAAAAGAAAGAAGTGATCATTGATGAATTCGAAACCTTGCGGGCAAAAAGGATCATCATTGCCACCGGAACCTCGCCAAATTTCACCGGCGCACCGGGCGAAAAGGAATTGAAAGGGAAAGGCATTTCGTATTGCGCTACCTGCGATGCCAAATATTTTGTTGATAAAGAAGTGGTTGTCATCGGTGGAGGAAACTCAGCCGTTGAAGAATCGGACTTTATTGCCCGGTTTGCCAGTAAAATTACCATGGTTCATCAATTCGACAAGCTGACGGCCAACAAACAGGCTCAGGAAAAACTGTTTGCCAATCCTAAAATATCAGTCATGTTTGAACATGAGCCGCGCAGTTTTGCTAAAGAAGGAGATAAACTCGTAACTGAAATAGAAGACCTGAAAACGAAGGAAAGAAAGAAATTGGTCAGCGATGGTGTTTTCGTTTTTACCGGATTTAAAGCAAACATTGGATTTTTTAAAGGAAACCTGGAACTCGATCAATGGGGTTATGTTAAAACCAATGAAGATATGCGTACCAACATCGACGGAGTTTATGCCGTAGGCGACGTAATCAGCAAAAAATACCGCCAGATTACTACTGCAGTTGCCGATGGAACCATTGCAGCTATTGCCATTTCAAAAGAATTGAACTAAAATATTTACGTTACTAAAAATTAGAGAAAAATGAAAAAGAACATTGGAACTATTGACAAGGTGATCAGAATTCTGGTTGCAGTCGCATTTGCTGTTTTGTACTTTACTAATGTAATCCCCGGCACTTTGGGAATTATCCTTTTAGTTCTGGCTGCTGTATTTGTACTTACCAGCCTCGTCAGTTTCTGCCCGTTATATTGGCCTTTCGGTATCAGTACGGCCCCGAAAAAGAAATAAATCCGATCCTTGGAAAGGGTTGATATTATTCCTGATTGATTGCTTTAAGTTTATGGAATGAAATAATGACTCATTTTGATTTGTTCCTGTAACTTAGTTTAACCTTCAACCCATGCGAAGATTCATAGTCTGGTGCGGGTTGAAGGTTTCTTCCATTCAACATTACCCTTTTTTGCGAAGAGCAGATTTTATCTCAGGAATAACGAGATGACCCATATCGCAACAAAAGCGAATATTCCCATCACGGCTGTTGTGCTTGTCCAAACCCGGAGCGTTGATTTGATCTCGAGATCCGAAAATTTGGTAACCACCCAAAAGAAGGCGTCGTTTGAATGGGAAATTAGCATGGAACCGGCACCCATGGCCAATGTCGCGAGTACGGTTCCCCGATCGCTGTTCAGGTTAAGCGAAACCAGCATGGGCGAAATGATTGAAGCCGTTGTCATGATGGCCACTGTTGACGAACCTTGCGCTGTTTTGAGAAATGCCGCAATCAGAAATGGAACGAACAATCCAAGCCCCGTCGAAGCCAGATAAATTCCGGTGACTTCACCAATACCTGTAGCTTTAATCACAGTTCCGAAAATGCCGCCTGCCGCAATAATGGCCAGGATGGCCCCGGCTTTTTCGATGGAGAGGTCGAACAACTCATTCAAAGCTTTGGAATCAAGCTTTTTGTATAGCGAAATTGCAAAGAGAATTCCGATGATTAGCGCGATGACCGGCTCACCCATAAAGGAAACGACCTTTAATAACCCATTTTGATCTTTCGTTGCCAGAAGTTGAATAACAGACTTTCCGCTTAATAACAAAACCGGCACCACAATGGGTAAAACCGATCGAAACGGCGATGGCAAATCTTCGGATTCGCTGCTGATTTCCTGATCAGATTGAACAAGTGACTCAGCAGGAAAATCTTTTCGGGTAATGAAACGGGCCCACAAAAATCCGGAAAGCGAAGAAATTACAGCAACCGGAAGGCCAATCAAAATGAGCTGTCCGATGTTTGCCGACATGATTCCGGCAGCAGCCGTAGCTCCCGGGTGTGGCGGGATCAGGCAATGAACCGAATACAATCCGGCAGCCAGAACCGATGCCATAAATACCATAGGTTTTCCGGTACTCCGGATCAGCGATTTATTGATTCCCTGCAGAACGATGAATCCTGAATCGCAGAAAATGGG
>JBAWZG010000174.1:0-9565 GCA_037143155.1 Bacteroidia bacterium | reverse complement strand
TTGAATATAAACGCTGACAGGACCTTCGGACTCTGTCAGGATTGTTAGGTGATGACAGACCTTTCAGCGTCGGCAGACCTGGAAGCGTCAAATGCAGAAATACGATTTAAACGACAATGAAAGTGGAAAACGAAATTGTTCCTGTTACATGCTTGCGGGGAACTGAAAAATCCGGATTAAATAAATGCGTTTTCGATGCAATATCTGGTTAGCTCGACATTTTTATTCAGTTCCATTTTATCCAGAATCCGGCTTCGGTAGGTGCTCACTGTTTTATCTGAAATGCAAAGTTCCTTGCCGATATCCTGAAGCGACTTTCCATTGGCAAGGTTAATCATGATATCAAATTCACGACCGGAAAGCATTTCGTGTTTCTGCTGAGATAATTTTTGGTCAAGATGGCCAGCCATGTCTTCTGCCAGAGAATTTGAAATGTATTTTCCTCCTTCGGAAACTTTCTTTGCTGCCACCAGCAATTCTTCCGAAGCAGCGTCTTTGGTGAGGTAACCCGATGCTCCAAGTTTCAGGGAACGAAATGCATATTGCGCCTGAGGATGCATGCTTAACATCAAAACATTGGTTAAAGGCCATTTCGCTTTAATCGTCTGAAGAACGTCAAGTCCGCTCTTGTCGGGAAGTGAAATATCCAATAAAACCATATCGAAAGAATCAATTCCCATAAACGTTATCGCTTCATCGCCACTGCTGGCTTCCCGGATCAAAGGTTGCCCTTCCAATTGCAGAAGTATTTGTTTAATACCATCGCGAACAATCTGGTGATCATCACATATCAGAATCTTCATAGTAGTATTTTAATTTAATGGAAACGTGCATTTTATAACTGTTCCGCCATCGTTTCCGGGATGAATATCCAACTTGCCTCCTAAAGAGGCCGATCGCTCTTTCATGCCAATGATGCCAAACGATTTTTTTGAATTGATTTCGGCGTCGCTTATTCCGATTCCGTTATCAGAAATGCTAAAGCACAGGTTTTCATCAAGCTGAATTAAACTGATTGAAACTTCGGTGGCTTTCGAATGCCGTGCAATATTGGTCAGTGATTCCTGCATAATCCTGAAAATAATCAATGAAGTTTCAGGAGAAATGAAGCTGCGTGACTGAGTCTCCAAAAAAATTTCGACTCCGTTTCGTTGCGCATAGTCTTTGGTGTACCATTCAATAGCTGCCTCGATACCCAAATCGTCGATTATGGCCGGACGTAACTGCAAAGTAAGCCGCTGAACAGTTTTAATTGTTTCGCTCACCAAAGCCGATACGTTTTTAACCTTTAATTCTGTTTCGCTGCCGGATACAGATTGCCGGATTAATTCGAGATCTATTTTAACGGCTGTCAGAGCCTGACCCAGGTCATCATGAAGTTCGCGCGAAATCGCTACCCGTTCGTCTTCCCTGACTTTCTCGATATGTTTTGTTAATTGGTGCAATTGCTCCAACGAACTTTTTAATTCGTCCTCGGTATGTTTCCGGTCGGTAATGTCTTTTGCAAAGCAAATAATACGTGTTTCATCATACCGAATCGCTTCCAAAGTCCACCATCGTCTTAAGCCCTGTTTTGTTTTAAACATCAAATCGGCTTTGATGCTGCCCGTTTCAAGCAAGTTTCGGAACTGATCCATACCTGTTTCTACCGTTTCTTCCGGAAGGAGATCGATCACCGACATTTTTAAAAGTTCAGCCTTCGAATATCCGGTTATCCGGCAAGCGGACATATTCACTTCGATGTATCTCCCGGCCTCATCAGCGACAAAAACACCATCGGGAGCATGATCAATATAACTCCGGTATTTTTCTTCACTTTCTTTCAGGGCAGCATTGGCCCAGGCCAACTGAACCGCAGAACTTTTCAGCAAGGCGGCATCTTTTTTAACGATTTTCTTTTGATTATACAGGTCGATAAATACACTGACCTTACTCATCAAAATTGTTTTGCTGAACGGCTTAAACAGATAATCAACTGCCCCGGAACTATAGCCTTTGAATACCTCATCCTCATTATAAAAGGCTGCAGTCAGAAAGATAACAGGCACTTTCTCCCCGGTTCGCTCTTCATTCAATTTTACGGTCAGCTGGTAGCCATCCAAGCCGGGCATCATCACATCAACGATTGCCAGAGCCAATTCAATTCCCCGGGTTTTCTCCAATGCCTCAGCACCTGAAAGGGCTTTAATCACATTCACCTTAATATTAAAAAGCACAGCCTCAAGCAGGATGAGATTATCTTCAATATCGTCAACAATCAGAATATTGGGAAGTTGATTCATACCTTATTAAAATTCTGTATTAGATGTTATAAAAAAGAACTGTTGTCGTTTCTGTTTTCTTCTCGCTCAGCCTGCCAAAAGTCAGGCCGAAACCCCTTGACTTATTTATGCTGTACTGTGGACATTGTGTAGACAAAAAGCAATTAAATTCTTGAATTTCAATGAATCGTTTAAATTGTATCACTTACAATCCAAAGGCCGTGCCATTCTAATATTAATGTTCACAACAGGATATCGTCAAACTGCTATTGGTTTGAATATTAACACTAAAAGATTTTTTTTTTGAAGCAACTCTTTTATTCATGTCGGGTTTTGTCCGGGTTTTAAAATTTTAAAAATGAAATAATCGCGTATATACGTGAAAACGCTTAATGACACCCGGTGATTTTCTATACTAACAAAATTTCAATTCCAAACAGTTTATACCCGACATGGTTTTGTAAATGATCGAAAATGCATCCCTCGTTATTCACATTTATTGGCTTGCCCGAAGACAAAAAATAAATCGTCAGGTATCCTCATAAATTCTGCTGCAAAGATGACCCTTGAACAGTCAAAAAAGGCAAACCAACAGACCAACTTTGTAGCAAATCTGAAATTTGACACAAAGTTTCTTGGTTTTTGGCAGTTTTTTATAGTAATAGCCCTGACAGGTTTTGGAAACCTGTCAGGGCGGGAGCCTATTAAAAGCAGCTTTCAAAAAACCGAATCTTCATCAAAAAAGTCAGCTTAATGACTAAATTTGACTAAATTTGTTCAGTATAAGTAATTTAAATGATTAAAAACATACTATATCAGCAAAAGGAAGAGCGTGACGGGCTTCTCAATCAGGTCTATATTGAACGAACAGATGTCGGAGCAAAAGAAGAGTATTTGTCCACCGGACTGATAAAACTGATAACCGGACCACGGCGATCCGGAAAATCTGTTTTATCGCTTCAATTGTTGAAAGATCAAAATTTTGCATACCTCAATTTTGATGATGATTTACTGCTAAAGCACTTTGAAGAAGATGCCGTGATTCAAGTTTTAAATGAATTGTATCCCGGTTATAAGTATCTGCTTTTAGACGAAATACAAAACTTATCCAACTGGGAGTTGTGGGTTAGTAAGCTCTACCGCAGAGGTGTAAATCTTGTGGTTACCGGGTCGAATGCGAAACTTCTTTCGCGCGAAATGGCTTCTTCTCTCACGGGCAGATATGTACAGATAGCTGTTTACCCATTTAGCTTTGCGGAGTATCTGCACATTCAAAAATTGGCCTTGGCTGATCAGGAGATGATATCTCCACAAGGAATGGGAATACTAATGAGCCATTTGAATAACTATTTGCAGCAAGGAGGTTTCCCGGAAATTATATTGCATCCATCCATTCTGAAGAATTATTTATCGACTCTGTTCGATTCCGTTTTATTGAAAGATATTTTGAAACGTTTTCAAATTCGCCAGACACAGCTACTTTACGATTTATCCAATTATCTGCTGACAAACTATACCAATCTGTATTCCTATAATCAACTTAAAACAGATCTTAATTTTAGCAGTGTTGCAACGGTTCAGAAATTTATCGGTTATCTGTCGGAGCCCTTTCTTTTCATTAATCTGACACGGTATGCCACAAAAATAAAGTTGCAGCAAAAATCATCAAAAAAAAGCTATATTATTGATAATGGGTTCATTCAGGCACGCTCCTTTGAGCTTTCTCCTAATTATGGACGTTTACTCGAAAATGTAGTTTTCGTCGAGCTGATGCGAAGAAATTACAAACCGGAATTGGATCTTTTTTATTACCGAACCCGAAACAACAGGGAAATAGATTTTGTATGCCGCAAAGGTTACCAAACCGAACAACTCGTTCAGGTATGCTATGATATGACCAGTCCGAAGACCTTAAAACGGGAGATAGATGCACTGCTGGAGGCCTCCTCGGAACTGGCATGTACCAATTTGCTGCTTATTACCTGGAGCAGAGAAGAAGTGATCGTGAAAAACGAACTTTCTATTCAGCTGATACCGGCTTATAAATGGCTGCGCAAAAATTAATCAGACCCGATAGATTTCCTTTGCTACAAAGTTTTCGGTTTTGGTGATATTCATGAATAATCCTGACAGGTTTTGGAAACCTGTCAGGATTGCAAGAACAGGATGTTTCGGGTTATTTATTGATCTTCCTCTTCAAAATTGAATCGGGGATGCGTGGTAAACCATATAAAATACCGGGAAAAAAGAATGGGGAGCCCAGCAGTCCGATCATTCCAAGCGCAGACAATAATTGCAGGGCATTCAGGGTAAAGAAAACGTTGGACCCTTCGGTAAAAGTCACAAAAATGGAGAACAAATGACACAGAACCAAAAGCAATTGAAATCCCAAAAAAACGGAGAGCCATTTGGTCATGAAAAATTGCCCTGAGAGCACAAATATTTCTTTCTTGAGCGTTAAATATCGGATCAATAAGACGATTGACCAGATTGTATACCCCAACGCAAGTAAAGGTCTGCCGAGATAAACTACCTCATTTGAAAAGATCTCAGACAATACCGTGAAATTAAAGGTTCCCAAAAATCCAACATCATTCACAATTTCCCTGGCAATCTCAACCTTGTATGAATAAGAGGAAAGTATATATGGGAGTGCTGCAATAAGATAAACTATAGCGGGCAGGAAATGCAGAAGATCTGTTTTCTTCAGCCGGGAGTCATCAGTCAGAATACTCCGGATGTACCAATACAGCATGGGACCAATGAGATAGGACGTGAAGGTGATGTTTGTAACAATCACAGAGACAAGAAAAACTGATCGTGAATACAATGAAGCATACAGATTAATGCCGTAGAGACTGACAGTCAAAAAGAAGAGACCTAAGTAAACAGCTGATCTGTATTTCATTGCATTGAAATATAACAATACTGCGGAGAGAATGATTCCTGTGACCGATAGATAGATTAGCATCAGTGTCAATTTTTGGTAGCGCACTTATTCCACAAAAGCATCATCAGGCATTTTTGGGAATACCTGTATCTGCATCAGCAAAGATGGAACTTGAATAAATAGATTAGCGTCCAAAAAGTGTAAACATTGTGTCAAATTTCAGAAATGCTACAAAGTTTCCCGTTTGATCATCAATTTTGAGACATTGAAGCCATAAAAGATCCGGGGGAGATTCCTTCAAATTTTTTAAACGCTCTGAAAAAGGTACTTCGGTTGTTAAAACCTGATAATATTCCAACCGCTTCGAGGGTGACATCGCTGGTTTTACCTTCCTGCATCAGGGTTTTTGCATATTCCACACGACATTCGTTGCAGTAATCGTTGAACGATTGCCTTTTCACTTCCCTGAAAAAATAAGCCAAATGGTGGGTTGGTAAATGTAAAATATCTGAGAACCTGGTCAGATTCAGTTCTGGTTGCAGGTAGGGTTTAAATTCCTGCATACAGCTGTGCATCTTTTTATCAATCAATACCATATAGTCGGTTTCAAAACTGGGATCCCTTGGTTTTATTTCCTCTTCAGGTTCCATTTCTGATGTCTCCACTAAAAGTGCTCTGGAAATTGGTACACGAAAACGGGGAAGGCCATATAAGATATCCGGGAAAAAAAGAGGCGAAACCAGCAATCCGATAAGTCCGACTGCTGAAAGAATCTGTAACAAATTCGTGGTAAAGAATACGTCGGAATTATTTATAAATGACTGGAATACCGAGATCAAATGACTGCCAACCAAAAGCAATGTAAATCCAATTAAAGAAGAAAGCCATTTAATCATAAAAACCTGCCCCGATAGAACCAGCAAATTTGATTTCCGTTTTAAATATCTGATAAACAAATTGACTGACAAAATAGTATAGACCAAAACCAGGACAGGCCGACTGAGATAAACGACAACATTCGGAAATATCTCAGACAAAACGGTGAATTTATAGGTCGACAAAAATCCGACATCATGAACTACTGCTTTTGCAATTTCAACTTTGTACGAATAAGAAGAAAACAGATACGGGAGCGCGGCAGCAAAATACACTACCATGGGCAATAAATGCCAGAGATCACTTTTTTTCAGGCTTGAATTGTCGGATAAAATACTCCGGACATACCAATACAACATCGGTCCGATGAGATAGGATGTGAAAGCGATATTGGTCATTATTACAGATACAAGAAAAACTGATCCGGAATACAACAGCACATATTGATTGATGCCATAAAGACTTAAAACCAAAAAGAAGATCCCCAGATAAATGGTCGATCTAAATTTCCCGCCATTGAAATACAATAGTAAAAGCGAGAGAATTATTCCTGTTACAGATAAATATAGAAGCATCCGGACTCAATTTATATCGTTAATTTATTCATTATCTTCCCGTTGACAGGTATGAAACGAGCTGTTCGATAAAAGTGCAGCAAATAAGGAAGAATCCGACATCAGCCCTTTCAGTGCTTATCCATTGAACAACATTCTGTTATTCCAAGTTCAAAATAATCAATGCAGCGAATATAGACTTTATATGTATTCGCTCCAATGTTAGCTGAAAGGTCATGAAAGGATTGTTTGTATCTGCGTTCAGGAATACCCAAAGGGTGTGCCAATTCCTGTGCACAACACTGAGAGGATTGCCTCCAAAGAGGTATTCGCCTGAAAATTAATACGAAAAGAAAATGGGGTTTGATAAAAATGGTCTTGCAGCTTTTGAGGTCGTTGCTATTTCAAGCTGATTTTAAACTAAATAACCGCGTATGTTCTTGAAAACGCTTATGACATCTGCGATTTTCGGCGCTCCAAATTCGCAGATTTGCTTGGATTCACAAGATCTTTTGGAGAAGGGAATTCATTCAACAATAAAAATATCCGGATTTCTCATTTGCTTTAAGACGATCAGGATAAATGTAAAACCGCTCCGGGAATCACACCGGAGCGATTTTTATTGGATTTGCAAAATCAGAACTAAGAACGCATTAGGAAATGCCGCCTAAAGTTCGGCAATGATTAATTCTTTTATGATTTGTCCGGTCAAAAACCGGGTATTTTATATTTTCTCCAGACTATTAAATTGAACATTCATTGTTCACCACTTCAGCGGGTGCCTGATATTTCTATTTTTGCGAAACTGCAATAACCAATGAATTGTGCTTCAGGTGAAAATCGATAAAGTTGCCCATTGGATCAACGATAATATCCCGGAGTATATTGAAATTTGGAATGTTGTATTTCTGTTTAAAGATTGTATTCAATTCAATATAGTTGAGCCCCGATGCCAGGTAAGAGATGGTGCCAAAAGAAAATGAGTTTTTAATGAAATGGAATTCAACTTTCAATTTATTGCTTCCGGATTTAAGTCCATAGTTAAAAACCAGATGAGGTTTATTTTCATGAATATCATGAAAAATAAAAAAGGGTTCGCCTAACATTTGCAGCACATTAGTTTTATCTACTCCCATTTTCACATCATCAAGAAAAAGGATTTCAGTGTCGGTGTATTTAACAACCTTTTCCTGGTTAATATGGCTTCCCGACATATTTAAATATCCCTGATTCCTTTTATACCTGAGAGAATAATGTTTAGACGTAATCCATTTCTGTTGACTTTTTGGTATTACCAGCATACTTCAACTATTAAGTTTACAAATCGTTTAATGAATATAAAATAATCCCGCCAGTCCTATACTGATTAAAGAATCTTCCGCCAAATACGATGTCCTTTCAGTTTGCCTTTCGTCTGTGCGATGAAGATTAAATCTAAAATATATTCAGGAGCGGTGCGGCAATCAGAAAACGAGATTAAATAAATTCCCGCAATTTAGCGCATATTCTTTAATATGTAAGAGTCAGTGAATGGACAAATTGTGGACAAAAAGTAGTTTTATTTATCTAACAAAAGTAATTATGAACTGATTTTATAATTGCAAACCGGTAGAATTCGCAAAAAGCATCCAATATTTTTGAAAAAGCAGGTTTAAAAATTCGCTGTTTGTCCACATTTTGTCCACGCGGTGTTGTTCCTTTTCTCCTGATTTGTTATTTTCTTTGTTTAATCTAATCCAATCTATCGAATCAAGCTTTTAGTACAGCTGTTTTTAATAACCTGAATTTTATGAGAATTCGGGTTATTCTTTTATTTTCTGAAACGATATTCTTTCACCATCAAACCTCCCAGAGAAGATATCACAATAGCAAAGAATAGTCCATCTTAAATCTCACCCTTAAAAATCGAATTTATGAACAAAGCACAATTAATCGATGCAATTGCAGGAAAGGCCAACATTAGAAAAGTTAAGGCAAAAAAAGCATTAAATGCATTTACCAATGTTGCTTCAGCAGCCCTAATAAATGGTGACCGGGTTATTATACAAGGATTTGGCAGCTTCACAGTCGCCAATCGAAATGCCAGAACAGGCAGGAACCCATTGACGGGTGAGAAAATCAGCATTCCGGATAAAAGAGTACTTAAATTCAGAGGTGGAATTTCATTAACCGATCAAATCTGAGTCAAAGATTTTTATAAGAAAAGTGGATTTATTCACTTTTCTTTCAATTTTATTGGATTTAGCTCATGAAGAAGCTGAAATTTCCCTGTTTTGTCCACAAATTGTCCACGCCCATTTGAATGCAGATCATTTGAAATTACCTTTCTTCGTCGGAGAAAATTTTTTGAAACTTTGTTTTATCTGTAAGCAACAGGCCAGAGCCGGAATTTCATGCGAAATTAGGTTACTTAATTTGTTTCTGGCACTCAAAATAACTGATGGGTACTGAAGGAAGCCGATACTGTGAAATGAAAAGTATAACCATTTTAATCCGAAACCATTGAAGAAAGTCTTATTTATAGATGACAACCATGAACTCAGGCAAATTACTCTGGAAGCTCTTGAATTAGAAGGATTCAAGGTAATGGGGGCCGAAGATGGCAGACAGGGCATAGAAATTGCAAAAAAACAACTTCCTGATATTATCCTGTGTGATATTATGATGCCTGAAACCGATGGGTTTGAGGTTTACAGCGAACTCAGGCAATATGCACCAACCTCACTAACTCCTTTCATTTTTTTAACTGCTCTGGCCGAAAAAGAAAATTTGCGCAAGGGTATGGAAATTGGCGCAGACGACTATGTAACCAAACCATTCACACTGGCCGAACTCTTAACAACCATTTACTCAAGGCTAATTAAATCGGAAGTGATCGAAACCCGGATCGAGGTCAGACAGAAAGAGCTCCGCGAAAGGATTATCAATCATTTACCCCACGAACTGTTGACTCCATTAAATGGAATTCTCGGATTTGCAAGTCT
>JBAWZG010000173.1:0-9650 GCA_037143155.1 Bacteroidia bacterium | reverse complement strand
AATGCGGCTGCAATTGGAAACCTCCGCACAGCCGAACTTTACGGTCTTGAAATCTTAGATACCGGCCTCGAAACCAATTCGAAAAATTATACCCGATTCCTGATTTTATCCAAACATGCCAGACCTAATGAATTAAGTAACAAAGCTTCATTGTGCTTCGAAGTTGGCCATTATTACGGTGCTTTGGCCAATGTGCTGAATACTTTTGCCGAAAACAAAATCAACCTTACCAAGATACAATCGGTACCAATCATCGGAAAACCAAACGAATACACTTTCCATATTGATGTGGAATGGGATTCTGTTGAAAATTATGAGAGAGCCCTTCATGCTATCCTGAAAAATGTTTCAAGTCTTTCTGTATTAGGCGAATATGTGCGTGGCGAATTAGCAATTCACAATCAATAAAATAAAGTATATGAGTAAAATTGGATTATTTTTCGGTCCTTTAAAAGGTTCAGTCAACCGTGTTGCTGAAAAAATAAAAATCGCATTGGGCGAACAGAATGTAGATATGATCTCTGTGAATGATGCCGGAGTTGCTGATCTTGAAAAGTACGACCGCATCATTTTCGGAATATCAACCGTTGGGAAAGAAACCTGGGATTCTACCCATTCAAACTCCGACTGGAGTAAATTTTTCCCTAACATCACCAAGGTCGACTTCTCAGGAAAAACCGTCGCCATATTTGGATTGGGCGATCATGTGACCTATTCAAGTCATTTTGTGAATGCCATTGGTGTTCTGGCAAACGATCTCCTGAAAAAAAATGCCACAATCATCGGTCAGGTTGATCCTTCAGGATACGAATTCGACGATTCGGAAGCCGTGATGGATGGAAAGTTTGTTGGTCTTCCGATTGACGAAGATTTTGAGTCAGAACTGACTGATGAACGTATTGCCAACTGGTTGAAAAGCATAAAACCGGCTTTTGGCCTTTGAAAATCCGAAACATGACAAAATACAGGTTCACCTTTTAGCCTGAATTTCTGTCAATTCACAAGCGGGAAGGGCTGCCTGCTTTCATATTACTATTCGCGGACCGTTTGTGTTTCCGATTTGCTAAACATGCTTTGCAATAGCCTGAATCCATTTGATTTATCGCAAATACTTTGCTTATTTTTACCAAAATTCTTATTTCTCAGATGGACAAAACGCCGGTAAAACACGAAATTATACAGAAATATCTCGAACAGCTAAGGATCGGCGATCCCGGAAAAGCTTCGATCCGTGAAATTGTGGCTTTGATTAACCTGATTGAAGAGGAAAGCAATGTCAAATTTATACGCATGGAGATGGGTGTTCCCGGACTGCCGGCAGCAAAGGTTGGAGTTGAAGCTGAAATCAAGGCACTTCAATCGGGAGTTGCATCAGTTTATCCGATGATGGACGGCATCAAACCGCTCAAATTCGAAGCTTCCCGTTTCATCAGGCAATTTATGGATATTGATATTGATCCTGCAAGTTGTATTCCTACTGCAGGAGCAATGCAGGGAACCTTTTCAGCCCTGTTAGTTGCCGGAAATGTTGATAAGAAAAAGGATACCACCCTTTTCCTCGATCCGGGATTTCCGGTGCAAAAACAGCAGATGACCGTGATGGGACACAAATATCAGGCGTTTGACGTTTTTAATTTCCGGGGAGAAAAGCTTCGCACCAAAATCGAATCATACTTAGCTGAAGGGAATATTAATTCAATGGTTTATTCGAATCCGAATAATCCAAGCTGGATTTGCTTTACTGAGGAAGAATTGCAGATCATCGGCGAGCTGGCCACCCGGTACGATGTCATCGTAATGGAAGATCTGGCATACTTCGGAATGGATTTCAGGAAAGATTTATATACGCCAGGATCACCGCCGTACCAGCCAACAGTTGCCAAATATACCGATCACTATATTCTGTTTATTTCCGCATCCAAAATATTTTCGTATGCTGGTCAGCGATGTGCCATCATGGCTATTTCGAATGCATTATGGAACCGTCAGTACGAAAACCTGCAAGCCCGTTTCGGCAGCAAGCCGTTTGGATTTACTATAGTAATGCAGGTGTTGTATGCGCTTTCTTCAGGAATAACACATTCAACCCAACATGCTTTAACAGCAATGCTAAAAGCTGCAAGCGACGGCGAATTCAATTTTATTGAAGACGTAAAAGAATATGGCCGGAAAGCGAAAATCATGAAAGATTTATTTGTGGACAATGGGTTTATCATCGTTTACGAAAAAGATGGTTATGAGCCAATTGCCGACGGATTCTACTTTACTGTTGGATATCCCGGTATGACCGGAGGTGAACTTTTAGCAAACCTTCTGCATTATGGAATCAGCGCAATTACCCTGAAAAATACAGGTAGCGAAAAGGAAGGTTTGCGGGCTTGTGTTTCGCATGTAAAACGCGAGCAATTTGAAGACCTGGAGAAACGACTGAAACTTTTTAACGAAAACTTCGGATAAAAATGAGTACAGGGATCAATGATCTGTTCATCGGTTACAATCAGACGTTAATGCAACTGAAAGATTATTTTGCAGAGATTGCCCCTGTAAAACTGAAGAAGGGAGAGGTGTTTCTGGATTATGGTGATCAGTCACAAAAACTCGGAATTGTACTCGACGGATTACTATACTCTTCATACGTTTCGGACAACGGACAGGAATGGATATCCAATTTTTTCTATCCACCGCATCATGCAATTATCAGTAGTCACGAAAGTTTTTTATTGGGTAAGAAATCTGCGGAATCCATACGCGCTTACGAAAATTCCACAATTATTTTCATATCCAAGTCGGAATATGACGCTCTTACCACTCAGAATTCACAGTTAGAGCATATGGTAAGAGTTATTGCTGAAGAAAGTTATGTTCATGCACTAAAGCGGGTATATGACTTCCAGTCGTTGACTGCATCTCAAAGGGTCCGGAAATTTATTTCAGAAAACGGTGATCTGGTATCGCGCGTGCAGAGGCAGCACATCGCCTCATATCTTGGAATTCACCGGAATATATTTACCCGGATACTGCATAAAATCTGATTTCGCAACTTTTGTTGCATATCCGGGGAACAAGTTCAGCTAATTTTGCATCAACTGACTCAGTTTAAGTGAATACAATAACATCAATAAAAATAGAATCATGGCAAAAGTTATTGGAGCGGTAGTAGTCGACAACGAAGAATGTAAAGGTTGTGGCCTCTGCGTGGTGGCATGTCCTCAGGATGTTTTAAGTCAAAACAAACAGGTTAACGGCCGCGGATATCACTATTCATTTATGAAGAATCCTGAAGCCTGCATCGGATGTTCAAACTGCGCAACGGTTTGCCCCGACTCCTGCATTGTCGTCTATCGTGTCAAAATACAGGAAGTTCGTAATGAACCGGTATTGGTTTCATAAGCACTTTGGGCACCTTTTAAACAGACCATAAATCTAAAATCAAAGCATAATGGGAGAATTAAGATTAATGAAGGGAAATGAAGTCATTGCCGAGGCTGCTATTCGCTGTGGTTGCGACGGCTATTTTGGCTACCCCATTACCCCTCAGTCAGAAATAATGGAAACCCTGATGGACCGCGAACCCTGGAATGAAACAGGCATGGTAGTGCTTCAGGCTGAAAGTGAGATTGCTTCCATTCATATGGTACATGGAGCTGCCGGCTCCGGAAAGAAAGTAATGACTTCATCATCAAGTCCCGGAATCAGTTTAATGGCTGAAGGGATATCGTATATTGCCGGCGCTGAATTGCCTTGTCTGATTGTAAATGTTCAGCGCGGTGGTCCTGGTTTGGGTACTATTCAACCTTCTCAGGCCGATTACTTTCAGTCTACTAAGGGTGGAGGACATGGCGATTACCGCTTGATCGTATTGGCTCCATCTTCGGTTCAGGAAATGAACGACTTTGTGGAAACCGGCTTTAAATTAGCTTTCAAATACCGTAACCCGGCTATGATTCTGACCGACGGCGTGATTGGCCAGATGATGGAAAAAGTTGTTTTAGCCGACTATATTCCAAGAGTTACCGATGAAGAAATTGACCGGAGACATGGATCATGGGTAACCAACGGACGCAAACCGAACCGTGGACGAAATATCATCACCTCTCTTGAAATGGATTCCCTGAAGATGGAGCACAACAATATTCGCCTTCAGGATAAATATGCCAAAATGGAAGAAGAAGATGTGCTTTTTGAAGAAGTTCAATGCGAAGATGCCGAATACCTTTTGGTTGCTTTCGGTTCGTCTGCCCGTATCTGTCAGAAGGCTGTCGATCAGTGTCGTGAGAAAGGCATAAAAGTTGGCCTTTTGCGTCCCATTACCTTGTTCCCATTTCCCAAAAAACCTATTGCAGCATTGGCTAAACGCGTAAAAGGTATGCTGGTTGTTGAAATGAATGCCGGGCAAATGGTCGAAGATGTGCAACTTGCCGCTGGATGTAATATTCCGGTCAGGCACTTCGGAAGAATGGGGGGTATTATTCCGAGTCCCGCTGAAGTAGTGGAGGCTCTCGAACAAAAACTGATAGGAGGATAAATTATGAACCTGGCAGATATTATTAATCCAAATAACCTGGTTTACGAAAAACCAAAATTACTGACCGAAAACACCATGCATTACTGTCCGGGTTGCAGCCATGGAGTGGTTCATAAACTGCTGGCCGAGGTTATCCTGGATCTGGATATTCAGGATAAAACCATTGGGGTTTCGCCGGTAGGATGTGCCGTTTTTGCATACAATTATATTGAAATCGACTGGCAGGAAGCTGCTCACGGAAGAGCGCCTGCTGTTGCTACCGGTATTGCCCGATGCAATCCGGACAAAGTTGTTTTCACCTATCAGGGTGACGGCGATTTAGCTTCAATCGGTACTGCTGAAATATTGCACGCCTGTAACCGTGGCGAAAATATGGTAGTCATTTTTGTTAACAACGGAATTTATGGAATGACCGGTGGTCAAATGGCACCAACCACGCTGTTGGGGCAAGTTACCGCTACCACTCCCAACGGCCGTGATGCCGGAAGAAACGGCTATCCTTTAAAAATTACCGAATTGATTGCACAGTTACCAGGAACCTCCTATGTGACCCGGCAATCGGTTCATACACCGGCATCGATTCGTAAATGTAAAAAGGCGATTTCAAAGGCATTTCAGGCAGCAATCGATAAGAAGGGGACTTCGTTTGTAGAAGTGGTATCAACCTGCAACATGAACTGGAAAATGAGTCCGGTAAAATCAAACGAGTGGATGGTTGAAAACATGTTCCCATTCTATCAGCCGGGCGACCTCAAAGACAGTTCAAAAGCTGATCCTGAAAGTTATACACCACTAAAAAACTAAACCTGATGACTGAAGAAATTATTATAGCCGGATTTGGCGGACAAGGAGTCCTTTCGATGGGGAAAATATTGGCCTATTCAGGTGTGATGGCCAATCAGGAAGTTTCGTGGTTTCCGTCATACGGTCCCGAAATGCGCGGTGGTACAGCCAATGTTACAGTTATCCTGAGTGATAACCGGATCAGTTCGCCGGTATTGAATGAATATGATACAGCAATTATTCTGAACCAACAGTCGATGGACAAGTTTGAACAGCACGTAAAACCAGGCGGAGTTTTAATTTACGATCCTAACGGAATTATTCATCCTCCCAAACGCGCCGATATCAATATCTATAAAATTGAAGGAACACTGATTGCTGCAGAATTGGGCAATGTGAAAACATTTAACATGGTGGTTTTGGGCGCTTATTTAAAAGCAAAACCGGTAGTTAAAATGGAAAGTGTTGAGAAAGGTCTGGAAAAATCACTCCCGGCCCGCCACCATTACCTGATTCCGATGAACCTACAGGCCGTTCAGAAAGGCTTTGAAAGCCTTGAACTTGTTCAGGGAGTTTCATAACAATCTGATATCCTGATTATTTATTCCTTTCAATAGACCGGATTTGTTATAGAAAAAGGCTGTACTTATAAGTACAGCCTTTTTCGTTCAATAGTTTTTGCATTTAAGCTCAAAGTCTATTAAAGTTGATGTATTTTTGGGCTGTTTTATTGAAACGAAATATGAACCTGGCCAAGCTTTTCATTGTGTTTTTATTGTCTGTATTTATCTGCGGCAGTTCAGAAGCACAAATTGTACTGAATGAATTGTCGAACAGAAACTCCGGACAAATTGCCGATGAAGATAATTCTGCGGAAGATTGGATTGAACTATACAATCCATCAGGTTCGGCAGTAAATCTGGCTGGCTACTATTTAAGCGACGATTCACTGAACCTTGAAAAGTGGGCATTACCATCTTACCAGATGCCTTCCAAGGATCACTTGATTGTCTTTGCGTCAGGAAAAAACCGGACGGTTCCACCCGAAAATTTTCATTGGGAAAGCCCCGTCTTACCTGGAAATACCTTCGATTATATTGTTCCCACAGCATCGACTTCGGTTAGTTGGATGAAGCCAATTTTTACACCAACAGGCTGGAGTCAGGGGAAAGGTGGTTTTGGATTTGGCGACAACGATGATGCAACCATCGTACCAACCAGTTCAATGGCTGTTTATATCCGTAAATCATTTATAATACCTGTAGGATTCAGGTACACAGATATTGCCCTGCATATTGATTACGACGATGGTTTTGTCGTCTATCTGAACGGAATAGAAATTGCACGTAAATTCATCACTGGAACACCTACCTGGAATTCAGCAGCAGCAAACACACATGAAGCAACCATGTATTCAGGCGGAAAACCTGAGAATATTGCGATAGATACCACATTTGTAAAATCATTGCTGCTTACCGGAAAAAATGTTTTTGCTGTCGAAGTGCATAACTATATTCCGACTTCAGGCGATTTGAGCCTTATCCCATTTTTCTCTTTCAAGATCAACGATTCATACCTGTTTTTCGACAAAACGCCTACATCGGTTATCCCTTCAGGATCTAAAAATTTGCATACAAATTTCAAAATCGACAGTAAAGGAGAAAAGATCGTTCTGTTCAATAAAAAGGAAAATACGCATGAATCAGTTTGGGTGAAAGATTTGTCTGCCGGATGGTCGGTAGGCCGAAAAAGTGATGGTGCCAATTCCTGGGGGATTTTTACACAGCCCACACCATCGGCTGCCAATACAACGAAAGCTTATTCTTCGGAACGGGAACCGGAGCCGGTGTTTTGGGTTTCTGAAGGTTATTACACGAGTAAACAAAGCATCAGTCTGAGCACCACATCACTGACTGCGGAAATAAGGTACACCACTGATGGCAGCGAACCAATTTCCACTTCAAACTTGTACACCGGAGTTCCCCTGACTATTACAGTTACCGGAATAATCCGTGCTACCTGTTTCAGTAAGGGCGATAAGTTGCCCGGACGTTCGGTATCCAACACGTATTTTATCAATAATACCGGGCATTCTATTCCCGTACTTTCTGTTATTACCAACAATACAAACCTGTATGGAGGAAGTGGAATATTCGATAATTGGCAACAGGAATGGGAAAGGCCATGCTATGTTGAATATTTCGATGCCAATAAAAAAAAGCAATTCGAGCAATTCTCCGGAATCCAGATCGATGGCGGGGCTGGTGGAAGCCGGTCGAATGCGCAACACTCGTTCAGACTCGAGTTCGATAACAGTCTTTATGGAGAGGGAAATGTGCATTTTCCGCTAATTCCTGACCGACCCGACCGAAATCATTATAAATCGGTATATCTGCGCAATGGAAGTAATCAATGGCAAACCTTTCAGTTTAAAGATGCCATGGAATGTAAAATGATGAGCTACAACACCAATAATTACTATTCGAATTGCACTCCGGTGGTAGTTTATATCAATGGTTCGTATTTTGGTGTTTATGAGATGCGCGAAAAGACAAATGATGAATTTTTTCAGGAAAATTACAAGGCTACAATCGATTCAACTTTTCAACTGCTTTCGCTCAGCTGGTATTATCAATCAATTCTCAGGGCTTTGAACGGATCGGTCACTGCATTTGCAACTGATTATAATAACTTCTTAAATTTAAATCAGTCAGAGACAAGTTATCTGCAAAAAGCTGATCAGATTCTGGACCTTGACTATTACACCGACTACATTATTGCCCAATCGTGGATCGCAGATAGCGACTGGCCTTACAATAACATTAAAATTGTGAAAGGTGATTTTACCAAAAACCGATGGCGTTTTATTTTACAGGATCTGGAGTGGTCACTGAATCCTAACGGATGGACAAATTCATCAACCGATCATATCAGTTTTATGCTCAATTACGATCCAAATGTTCCCTATCTGCGGTTTTGGAAAGAATTGATGAAAAATCCAGCATATAAAATACGCTTTATCAACCGGTTTGCCGATATAATGAATACCTCGTATTTACCCCAAAATACAACCTCCATTGCTCAATCGGTTTATGACAGGTCTTTTTCTGAAATGCGCGGTGAATATGCACGATGGAGTGGCGAATCGCAGGCTGCAACCAAAATGAGCCAATATGTGAATAACCTGGCCATTTTTAAAAGTGAATTAACTAACCGTTCGACGGTTGTACGCGATAATATAGTCAGCAATTTTGGTTTGACAGGTAAGTACACTATTGAACTTCAGGTGCAACCTGAAAATGCGGGACTTATTCAGGTGAATACAATTTCTCCTGAAGTTTATCCCTGGTCAGGAGTTTATTTTGCCGGTGTTCCGATACGGATGGAAGCCAAAGGAATGGGTAATTATGTTTTCGACGGATGGGTGCCAAACGGTTTTATTAAAGATCTGAATAACCCGGTGATTGAGGCAGATGTAAAGATCAGTGGTTATAAGTTTATCGCAAAATTCCGGAAACAGACTCCGGAACAAGCCATCACAATCAGTGAGATCAATTACAATTCAGGAACTGAGTTTCCCGCGGGTGACTGGATCGAACTGTTTAACTATGGAGAAACTGCTGTTGATATTACCGGCTGGTATCTTACGGATATCAAAGCAGAACATCTTTGGACTATTCCGGGTTCACCTACTATCCTTCCCAATGCCCGCTTAGTTTTGGCTTCAAGCAGCAGTAAATTCAGTTTCGTTTATCCAACGGTGAAAAATGTTTTGGGTTCATTCGAATTTGGGCTGGGATCGCCAACAGATAGCGTTCAACTTTTTAACAACAAAAACAAACTTATTGCCGGAGTTAAATACAGCAGTCAGGCTCCATGGCCTACTGAAGCTTTCGAAAAAGGAATGACACTCGAATTAAAGGATCCGAATATAGGCCTGAACTTTTCAACCAATTGGTTTGCAGGTTGCGTGGGTGGATCGCCTGGATCAGCGTATTCGAAATGCATACCAACAGGCAGCAGTGTCTCTCCTGAAATTTCTTCAGCAAGATTATTTCCCAATCCGGCAAATGATCAGATTCAGGTTGTTTTGCCTACAATATGGAGTAGACAACGCATGACTTGTAATATTTTTGATCTAATGGGCAAAGAGGTAAGAATCGGCGCAATTCCACAAGTATCCCAATATGGATTGCAACTATCAATCGCAAATCTTAGCGATGGTATTTATATCATTCATTTGTCAGGTGGAAACTATCATGAAAACCTGAAATTTATCAAGCAGAAAGAATAATCACTAATTCAAAACTACTTTCAAATTCTCGTGAATGGTTTTTCCTTC
>JBAWZG010000172.1:0-9814 GCA_037143155.1 Bacteroidia bacterium | reverse complement strand
TTTTATGCTTTTGATTTGCTTTTGTGCAGGTCATCATCTTTCTGAGGACCTTTAAACTGCGGTGTAAAGTTAGATGAACAAATGAAAATATTTCATACAAATTTCCTCCGAGATAATAAAAAGGCTCAATAAATTATTTACTGCCCGGGTTTCAGTAATGAGAACAATTTGTTGTCGTATTTATTCAATGCACTCACCATACGACCGGAGGCGGACATACAGCCTAGCTACTCGTTGCTACTCATTATACACAATTCCCGGCCTGAAAGGCCAGAATAATTCAGCCCAGGGCAAAGTTTCGGGAGGAACGAACCGAAACGTCGCCCTGGGAAAGGGATACAGGGGAAAAACCGTCCGCGGGAATTCGATGAACAAAGCAAATAATTCCCTTCGGACGCCAGCCTGCCGCTGGCAGGGAATTGCAGAACCTCATTTTCGGGAAATATGAGACCCTCATTTTCGTCCGAAACATGAATTTCACTTTTATAAATGTCATCGCGCGGACGATTTCTCTGCTCGCCATAAACCCAGGGCGCTGCCCTGGGCTATAATTTGCTGCCCTTTCAGGGCGTCAAAACGAAGGAATAAATACGACATTATTTTAGTCATATTACTTTTCTATGAGAACTTGAATTACTTTTATCAGTCAGAAATATAATGACTGGATTTTGAGATGTAAAGATAAGTGTTAAATTTACATTTTATTTGAAAGTCAAGCCAAACGCAGAAACAGTAAACTTAAACACAACTCAACTTAACCAATCCGAATATGAAACGAATTTATTTATTTGCCCTTTTTCTTCTTTTAGGTTTTAGCTATGCAAATGCGCAATACTCAGTCGTGTCGCCACATTCGCTGGCCGAAGCCAAAATTGAAGTCGGGAATCAAATCATCTACAGTGTTTATTTTAACGGGAAACCTGTTCTGACCAATTCGACCATTCGTTTTGAATTCAATCAGGCGCCACCTTTGGGCGATGACATGTTGGTTCTGAAAACTTCTTCCAAAAAAATCAACGAAACCTGGACTCCTGTTCTGAAACGGAAGTCGACTATTCTCAATCATTGCAATGAATTGACGATCCAGTTGCAGGAGAGGAAATTTCCACGACGTTTGATTAACCTGGTTTTCCGTGTTTTCGACGATGGAGTAGCTTTCCGAACTGAATTTATCGGGCCCGACAACCAGCATGAATATGTGATGACTGACGAACTGACCACCTTCAATTTCACTGCCGACCACGATTGCTGGGCTGCCAATGACGGTTCTTTTCGTTCTTCTCAGGAAAATGAATATTTCAAACGCAAGCTTTCTGATTTAACCGATAAGATGGTGATTGGACTTCCCATGACGGTAAAAGTGGCCGATGACTGTTATGCCGCCATTACCGAAGCTGAAATTACCGATTACGCCGGAATGTATCTGAAACCCGGTCATTCCAAATCAGGATTTGAAGTTCGCTCGCAACTATCGCCTTTACCTAAAGAGAGTGAAAATGGTGCAAAGGTGAAATTTACCTTTCCGCACAACACCCCGTGGAGGGTGATTATGCTGGGCTCAACGCCCGGGCAACTGCTTGAATCAGAAATCATCATGAACCTGAACGAACCTTGCGCCATTGCCGATCCGTCATGGATCAAACCGGGCATTTCGGCCTGGGACCATTGGTGGAGCGGCGATGTACAAATGGATAATGAAACTTTAAAAAAATACATCGATCTGGCATCGGAAATGGGCTGGCCATACCAGGTGATAGATTGGCAATGGTACGGACCATACAATACTCCGGAAACTGACATTACTAAACCTGCGTCACAGATTGATCTGCCCGGAATCCTCGCTTATGCGAAAAGTAAAAATGTAAAATGCTGGGTTTGGATTTACAGCTCGGACGTCACCCGGTCTGATTGGGAAAAGGCTTGTGCAGTTTACGAAAGCTGGGGAATTGCCGGTGTAAAAATTGATTTCATGGACTGTGACGATCAGGAGATGGTTAACTGGTACCGGCGTGTAGTAACTACTGCAGCCGCTCATCATCTGATGGTCGATTTCCACGGAGCCTACAAACCCGACGGATTCCGCCGTACCTATCCAAACCTCGTTACCCGCGAAGGAGTCATGGGCAACGAATACAATAAATGGTCGCTTCGGGTAACTCCTGAACACATGGTAACCTTACCGTTTACCCGTATGCTGGCTGGCCCGATGGACTTTACTCCCGGAGGTTTTCTGAACCGTACACCTGAAAAATTCAAGAATGGTTCTCCGGCACAGGTGCAGGGAACCAGAGCATTGCAATTGGCTCAGTTTGTGGTTTACGACAGTCCGTTTATGGTGGCCTGCGATGCTCCTGAAAATTATAAAGATCAGACAGGTGTCGAATTCCTGAAAAAAGTAAAAACCATGTGGGATGACACCAAAATCCTCAACGGACAAATTGGTGAATTCATCACTTCGGCCCGCCGTTCAGGAAACGAATGGTTTATTGGCTCGATGACCAACAGCGAAGCCCGTTCTCTTGAAATTAAACTTGATTTTCTGGGTGAAGGAAAATATACCTTGATTGCATTTGAAGATGCACCTGATGCCGCGATCAATGCTGAAAATGCGTTGAGAACCTCCAGAACAGTGGTGAAAGGCGATACGGTAAAAATTAAAATGGCTCCCGGTGGTGGCTATGCTGCCTGGCTGGAACCGGTGAAGTAGTGGATATTTATAGTCATTTGTTTCACGTCATTCCTTGTCATTTGCTTCGCGTCATTTTGAATAACTACCAATGACAACTAAATGACTATTGAATGACTATCAATGACAATTAAACTTGAAACCTGAAACTTTGAACTTTTAACGAAAGGAATATGCTCGAACAATTAAAAGAAGAAGTCTGGAAAGCCAATCTCGATCTGGTGATGCACGGACTGGTGATTTTTACCTGGGGAAATGTGAGTGGAATCGATCGTCAATCGGGATTGGTGGTGATTAAACCCAGCGGAGTTTCGTACGATACAATGAAACCATCGGATATGGTCGTTCTTGATTTGTATGGCAAGTTGGTTGAAGGCAAACTGAACCCATCAAGCGATGCGCCAACTCATTTGATTTTATACCGTCAATTCCAGAATATCGGGGGAATAGTCCACACCCATTCCGAATGGGCAACCAGCTGGGCACAGGCAGGCAAAGGCATTCCGGCCATAGGAACCACTCATGCTGATTATTTTTACGGTGAAATTCCCTGCACCCGAAAAATGACCAATGAAGAAATCAACGGGGAATATGAATTGGAAACCGGCCGGGTAATTATCGAACGATTCAAGGGATTGGATCCGGACAGTATTCCGGCTGTTCTGGTCAACAATCATGCACCATTTACATGGGGGAAAAATGCGGATGATGCTGTTCACAACGCCGTTGTTCTGGAAGAAGTGGCTAAAATGGCCTTCCGGAGTTTTAATCTGAATCCTGAAACCACCATGGATAAGGTGTTGCTCGACAAACATTTTCTCAGGAAACATGGAAAAGACGCATACTACGGGCAGAAAAAATAGTCATTGATCGTCATTCACTTCGTGCCATTTATTGCCTCGATGCTACTACGAATGACTATTTAATGACAACAAATGACCAATAATGACAACTCATTCAAATATTAATCTCTAAAATTATATACAAATGACACAACCCAAATTTACCATCGGACTGGATTACGGTACCGATTCAGTTCGTTCGCTGATTGTGAATGTTGAAAACGGCGAAGAAGTTGCCAGCGTAGTTTATGAATATCCCCGTTGGAAAAAACAGTTGTATTGCGATGCGCCAAACAACCGGTTTCGTCAGCACCCGAAAGATTACCTCGAAGGCATGGAATATACCATCGTTGAAGCTTTAAAACTGGCTCCCGCCGGAGTGGCTGAAAATGTGGTCGGTATTTCGGTTGACACCACCGGATCGACTCCGATAGCAGTTGACGAGAAAGGAACTCCGCTTGCGCTGACTTCAGGATTTGAGGAAAATCCAAATGCCATGTTTGTGCTTTGGAAAGACCATAGCGGCGTGAAGGAAGCGGATGAAATCAACCATTTGGCAAAAGAATGGAATGTTGATTTCACCAAATTTGAAGGTGGCGTGTATTCTTCGGAATGGTTCTGGGCCAAATTGCTGCACGTCATCCGCGAAGATGCCGGTGTTTTCCGCGCAGCCTTTTCGTGGGTCGAACATTGCGACTGGATTCCGGCCATCCTGACCGGCAATACCAATCCGAAAACCTTAAAGCGATCACGTTGCGCAGCTGGTCACAAAGCCATGTGGCACGAGGCTTTTGGCGGTTTACCTACCGACGAGTTCCTTGAAAAACTGGATCCGCTGCTAAGTGGATTGAGAGACCGTTTGTTCAAAGAAACTTTTACCTGCGATATTTCCGCCGGAACTTTAACTCCGGAATGGGCTGCAAAACTTGGATTGTCAACCAGTGTAAAAGTGGGTGTCGGCGCTTTTGATGCTCATCTGGGCGCAGTTGGAGCCGAAATTGAACCGTATTTCCTGAGCAAGGTGATGGGAACTTCAACCTGTGATATGTTGATTGCCCCGATGGAAGAAGTTGGCGACAAACTGATCAGCGGAATTTGCGGCCAGGTTGACGGCTCGATCGTTCCCGGAATGCTCGGAATGGAAGCCGGACAATCGGCTTTCGGTGATATTTATGCCTGGTTTAAAAATGTGCTTTTGTGGCCTTCTGAACAGATTATTTCGGGCAGCACACTGATCGACGAAGCAACAAAAACTAAACTGATCGATGAAATTTCATCGAAGATTATTCCTGAACTGACCAAAGCTGCTGAACTGATTCCGATTGAAGACAGCGGCATTGTGGCGCTCGACTGGATGAATGGCCGCCGTACTCCGGATGCCAACCAAAATCTGAAAGGTGTTATTTCAGGATTAAATTTAGGATCGGATGCACCGCGTATTTTCCGCGCGCTGGTTGAAGCCACTGCGTTTGGCTCAAAAGCGATTATCGATCGATTTATCAGCGAAGGAGTTCGCATCGACGGAGTCATTGCACTGGGTGGCGTGGCCAAGAAATCACCTTTTGTGATGCAGATTGTTTGTGACGTACTGAATATGCCAATCAAGGTCGCCCGTTCAGAACAGGCCTGTGCTCTGGGTTCTGCCATGGCAGCTGCGGTGGTTGCCGGTGTTTATCCAAGCACAAATGAAGCTCAGAAAAAAATGGGTGGCGGTTTCGAAACAACCTATTCACCAATTCCTGAAAATGCGGCCAAATACCAGACTCTGTATGCCAACTACCTGAAATTAGGTGAACTGATTGAATTTGGTATGAAATAATAGTTTTCAGATTATAACTCAGGAGTCCTCGATATGAGAAAAACATAACGCTCAGAAATGAATCACTGAAGAAGCCCCCTTCCCCCGTTTGCGGGAAGGCCAGGCGTTGCCACATATTTTTTCTTTGCCCTGAAGGGGCAGAATGTCAATAGCCCGGGGCAAAACGACGAAGGAGTGACGCCCCGGGTAAAAAAGAATGATTGAAAACCGTCCGTGTGAAAGCCTTTTTCAAAACATAAACCTTTCTCCGGACGGAACAACATCGACTTTCAAAAAAACAGTTACATATAAAGAGTCAACCGGCAGAATCTATCTGCAAGTTGACTCTTTATAGGTCTGCATGAGAACCCGAAATGTTTTGATGATTAGTTTCGGTCTTTCAGCTTATCCTGAATTTAGATTCCCTGTTTATATTGGGTGTTTGTGGTAGGATAAATTCGCTGATGAAGTTCCTGTGCTGAACCAGATTTTTCGTTGACAAGATTTTCAAATAGCCTGATTATTCCTGATTTATCTGATTCTATAAGAGTATCGGTTTTAATGTCACTCAGATCAATGAGAAAACCGGAAAAGAAATCCGGTAAATCCGCGACAACATCTGTATTTAGCAGGTTTGCGGAATTGTAGACGCAATTGAAATTTCCTTTTGTTTTTTCAATCCTGAAGTTCACCCCTTTCATGTTGGTGATTGAAGATGACTTTGCACAATCACGGATACAGGTTTCATCCATTCGGTTCTTTTCACATCCGGTTACCTGGTGAAACAAACAGGCACGGTTGGTCATCAACACAATTGGGTGATAAATGCTGTAATACAATTTGAAATCATCCGGTTTTCTGATTTGCTGTAATTGAGTTTTATTGATTTCATTGGAAAGATATGCTCCGGCACAGTTGAATTTTTCCTTCAGCCCAATCAGGCTGAACGAATTAACCAGATTCAATTGAGGACCGGCTATCCATGGAATACCTTTCTCCCAGGCTTCGTAGGCTACTCCGGCATTGTTTGTTACAATGTATTTCGGTTGAACCCTTTCAAAAAATTCTATGGCTGCAGTATAGTCTTCACCGATTAAAACCGAAGGAAACCAAGGAATTAAATTTTTGTTTTGGCTGAAAAGATCGATCAATCCTGTACCCAAATTTTTCATGCCAGCTGGAAGTTGAAAACATATCTCTGCATCTGTTTTCTGGCAAAGGTGCAAATCCTCCATGGAGGAAATTAATATCGACAGTACGGGTTCAATTTTTACTCCGGGATGGTTTTTTATTACCGGAACATCAATGGGATCAACCGTTTCCTTTGAATCATTCAGAATAAAAAGAAGTCGTCTCTTTATGGACGTGAGCTCTTTAAAAGGAATGTAAAGATTTGTTGGGAGGTTCACCAGCTCCAAATGTTCGATGAAATATTCCGTATCGTTGATTGCTTTCAACCGTTTCATCAGCATCGTGCGATCGATCGCCTCGGTACCGATATTGACCAGATTAATCTCAGAAAAAACATCAAAAGAACCGTCCGGAGTATTTACCTCAACGCGCAAATGTCCTCCAAATTTTCCTGAAACACTTATTCTTAAAGGAATTTTATCACTATTTAACTGTTTGATTTCTTCCTGTATTCGACCGATGCTTTCCCCTTTTTCGTAAAAAAGTTCCTGCTTCGCTTTCTCGATATTTTCATCGGTCAAACCACCCAAACTTTCAGCACGATGTATTGCAGAATGATCACGGGGATCATCAATAAACATGTTTTTATCAACTTCGCCCGTTAAGAAGCCATTGGAGAAGTCGCGGTTAAATACCTGATAAAGTTCACGATTGTCATTCGGGAACTGGCTTTGCTGATAAAAATTCCGGATTTGATTTTTCCAGGCACTGACCACCGTATGCACGTATTGAAACTTCTTGATCCGTCCTTCGATCTTTACCGAATCGACTCCTGCTTCAACCAGTCCGGCCAGATTGAACCATGCTGAATTATCCTTCAGGTTTAGTGGAAAATCTTTTCCTGCCGGAGTCGTCAAATATTGATCGCGGCAGGGCTGACTGCATCGTCCACGATTTCCGGAGTTGGATCCGTGCAGCGAACTCATATAACAAATTCCCGAAAAAGAAAGACAGTTGGAACCGTGTACAAAGACTTCGGTTAGCATCTTGTTTTGATGCGCAACTGCCGTCAATGCTTTTATTTCCGGAAGGTTCAATTCTCTGGAAAGGTTCACCCGCGAAGCACCAAGTTTACTGAGAAACCGGATCTGACCTTCGTTGTGTGTTGTCAACTGAGTTGAAGCGTGAATTTCCAGACCTTTAAAATAGGTCTTGAACAGGTAAAACAATCCAAGGTCCTGAACTATTATACCATCAATGCTGGTATTGACTAATTTATTGAGCAAAGCAATTAGCGCCGGAAACTCGCTTTCGACAACGATGATATTCAAGGTGAGAAAAACCCGGCAATTGTGCTGATGTGCCAATCTTAAAATTCCCTGTAAATTTTCGAAGCTGATATTGGCAGCACGGTTTCGTGCATTAAATTTATCCAGGCCACAATATACCGCGTCAGCACCAGCAGCAATGGCAGCTTTTATGCAATCCACATCTCCACCCGGCGCCAGCAATTCAATTTGTGTTTTCACGGTGGCAAATATAGTGGATTTGAGGTTCAACTTCAGTGTCAGTAGTTGAGCTATAAAGTGATGACTACATTTCCTTTTTTTGCCCTTTCTCACCATAGCGGTGTGCCTCTGCAATTTGTTCCAAAGGGTAAATCCAGTCAACAACCGCCTTATACTTTCCAGCCTCAATCAGCTTTCTAAAGAATATTATATCTTCCTTGCTGTCTTTGGGAATAGGAAACATCACTTTTTTGCCCTTGATGACAGGAGCCAAAAGTGTCAAAAAGATATTCTGAGCTAAAAATCCAAGTTCTGTCGAGAAATAGATACCTCCAGGTTTGAGTAGTTTTTTACATCGAAAGTATGAACTTTTACCAACTGCATCGAAAACTGCATGATAAATTTGGCCGTTTTTAGTAAAATCCTCTTTGGTGTAATCGATTACAAATGTTGCACCAAGTGATTTTACCAGTTCAAAATTTCTTGAATTACATACTGCTGTTATTTCAGCACCAAAATATTTCACCAGTTGAACAGCCGCAGTGCCAATCGATCCGGAAGCGCCATTAATCAGTATTTTAGTTACTTTTGAAAAATCTATTTTCCGGATATTATTCAATGCCAGATATGCCCCATCGTAAATTGCAGCGGCCTCTTCGAAAGAAATATTGGTTGGCTTTATGGCAATGGAACCTGTTTCGGGTAAGCAAATATATTCCGCATGTGTTCCAGATTTGGCAGTTTATGGATTGAATCACACCAGCCAGCTCGCTTCCCAATATGGTTCGCTTAGGTTTAAAAAGACCATTGATTAATCGGATGAAATTGGATATTCCGGTTTTCGAAATCCGCAGTCAATCCGATTTACGGTGCTTGCATGAATTTTTATAAGAACCTCGTTGTCCTTTGGCACAGGTATAGGCAGCTCTTTGAGCTGAAGAACTTCAGGTGTTCCGTAGTTGGTATATACAATAGCTTTCATATTTTTGTAAATATTAATTTAGGTTTTAAAAACTCTGGCTAAGCTATGAACGTCAAATATTTACCGATTGAATTTTCGGCTAAAAACAAGGCTTTCTTTGTTGAGCAGGTTGATTAAAAACTTACTGAAAGTGTTAAAAGCATAAAGGTATTCACGGAAACAGGATTATATACATATCCGGTCAATTCCAGATTTTTGTAAGCGCCACCAACCATTAAACCACCTTCAAAACTCAGTTTATCATGAACTATCTGTGTACACTGCGAACTGAGGCCAAACCAAAGCCAATCCTTGGGAGAGTAGGTGAAATCGGTCCACGAATAGAAGAAATTATTCTCACTGGTATTGACATCAAGCATATATTCGGCTTCATTATACAGCTCAAAACCTTTGTAACCGAAGGTAAACTCCAAACCCGGGGCGATTCCATTCGTTCGCCCAAGTACCCCACCAACCATTGGCGTAATAAGGTATTCAAATTCATTGCCGCCCTTCAAATTATATCCCAGCCAGCCTGAAAAGGTTTTCAAATCTTCGTAATTGTAGCGGGCCTCCAGATGAAGTTTATTTCGATCTGCCTTAAAAACGGGCAACACCACAAAGGAATCTTTGTAAAAATACATATTCAGATCAGCACCAAATTTCCAATTCTTTTCGGGTTTTGCAGGTGAACCCTGGGCAAAAACAGACATACCGGAGATCAGAACAAATACGGTCAAAAGCAGAAGATTCTTCATTTGAATTTTTCTAAGTTGTGGTTAGGAGAAAGGATTCATTAAAACTTTTAATCCCAAAATAGGGGTAGTTATGAATATTTATAGTTTAAGTGAACAGCCATTTTCAAAGATTTAAAAGCCTGAAATTTAA
>JBAWZG010000171.1:0-9833 GCA_037143155.1 Bacteroidia bacterium | reverse complement strand
ACATTCACATGGAGGTAGCCTTCGCGGATCAGCTTCTGTGTTTCGCTAAGAAATACCGGAATATAATCAGCAAATCCGGCCTGAGTTTGTTTGCGAAGATTTCCACCAACGAAAAATTGTTCCGTTTCGAAAATGCCTTCAAACTCTGGATTTGCGTACTCAATTTGTCCTTCAACATGGATGTGCTGAATGATAACTCCATATAATTCGCCATTGCGGCCGCGTTCGACCATTGGTTTAATAAGGGTGTGTGGAGTAACCGCAACTGAACTCAAATGAACCCGGTCGCCCGATTTAATAACTTTTACTGCTTCCTGAGGAGATACATATTTGATAGGTCTCATGATAAAATATTAGGTGATATTCTTCTAACGTGGCCAAATATAGAGATTAAATATTCACCCGACAGCTCGTAAAATCCTATTTGAAACGGTTCTTTATAAATGGCTGTTTTTGTGAAATTAGTGTTAAGAAAAGTTCATTATATTAAGGTGAAGCTAAAAATGCTGCAGTTTGAATAGGCTTGTTCATTGGTTAAATTGTTTGAAGGTTAAATGGTTGAATGATCAAATTATTTTTTAGCAACAAACTGGATTTCATACGACCATTTAACCAGTCTTTATCCAATTGTTAACACTTGTCTGTTATTTACTTTTATAAGTAGTTTAATCCTGAATTATTTATCTTTGCCGCAACACTTTTCATGTATTTGATCACAAATTATTTAGCTGAATATTCCATGATTCTATTCTTTAAAACTCCAGAAGACACAATTCTTGCCCTGAGTTCGGCACAAATCCTGAATGCGGATGACATTGAGAAAATGATCTGGCTGTTTGGCGAAGCTGAAAAGCTCAGCAATGAAGTTTTATCCGGATGGTTTGTTGGCCCTCGTAAGGAAATGCTGACACCATGGAGTACCAATGCTGTTGAGATTACTCAAAATATGGGCATCATTGGCATTCAAAGAATCGAAGAATATATTCAGGTTGCCAACCAGTCGGCTGGTTTCGATCCGATGCTGAAAGCCCTTTATCACAATCTGGATCAAACCATATTTACAATCAATAAAAAACCGGAACCAATTCTTGAAATTACTGACATTGCTGCCTATAACCAGCAGGAAGGACTGGCATTGAGTCAGGATGAAATCGACTACCTCGATTCAGTTTCCGTAAAACTTGGTCGGAAATTAACCGACGGAGAAGTGTTTGGCTTTTCACAAGTGAATTCGGAACATTGCCGTCATAAAATATTCAACGGAACTTTCATCATCGATGGGGTAGAGCAGGAGATGTCGCTTTTCCAGCTCATCAAAAAGACAGCAAAGGAACATCCGAATAAAATAATTTCAGCCTATAAGGATAACTGCTCGTTTGTTCAGGGACCGGTGGTTGAACAGTTTGCTCCAAAGACTCAGGATAAACCTGATTTTTTTGAACTTACTGATATTGAAACCGTGCTTTCATTGAAGGCCGAAACACATAATTTTCCCACCACAGTCGAACCATTCAACGGAGCCGCAACCGGAACTGGTGGCGAAATCCGAGACCGCATTGCCGGAGGAAAAGGCAGTCTGCCAATAGCAGGAACAGCCGTTTACATGACAAGTTATCCCAGAAACAAAGCTGCAAGCCCCCTAAATCCCCCGAAGGGGGACATGAAAATACAAAACCCGGAAAATTTATATGCAGGTGAAGATCTAAAAGCCTCCCCCTCGGGGAGGTTGGGAGGGGCTGGGGCTTCGTGGGAAAATACTTTTCCTGCACGCGACTGGTTGTACCAGACTCCGGAAGAAATCCTGATCAAGGCATCAAACGGTGCCAGTGACTTTGGAAACAAATTCGGTCAGCCCATCATCACAGGTTCAGTCCTCACTTTCGAACATTTCGAACGTGAACGCAAATATGGTTTCGATAAAGTCATCATGCTCGCCGGTGGGATTGGGTTTGCAGCAAAAAGGGACAGCCTGAAAGATACGCCAACCAAAGGTGATAAAGTCGTCTTGTTGGGTGGCGACAATTACCGCATCGGAATGGGTGGGGGAGCGGTATCGTCCGTTGCTACAGGTGAATTCGAAAATCATATTGAACTGAATGCCGTTCAACGGGCCAACCCTGAAATGCAGAAACGTGTTTACAATGCGATTCGTGCATTAAGTGAAGCTGCCGAAAATCCTATTATAACCGTTCATGATCATGGTGCCGGCGGTCACCTGAATTGCCTTTCAGAACTGGTTGAAGCAACCGGTGGTAAAATTGACACTTCGAAACTTCCGGTTGGCGATCCAACGCTTTCACAAAAGGAAATCATAGGAAATGAGTCTCAGGAGCGCATGGGACTCGTGATTCATGAAAAAGATGTTCCGTTGTTGCAGCGAATTGCTGAACGCGAACGTGCTCCCATGTATGTGGTTGGTGAGGCAACCGGAGATATGCAGTTTACCTTCGAAAACTCCAGAACCGGAGAAAAACCAATCGACTGGCAGCTTTCATACATGTTTGGAAAACCACCGAAAACGGTTTTGACTGATACTACCCGAAATGTACAGTTTGCTGATCTGAAATACGATCAGGCAAAAATTGAGGAATACCTTGAAGATGTTTTGCAACTTGAAGCAGTTGCATGTAAGGATTGGTTGACAAACAAAGTAGACCGCTCCGTTACAGGTCGGATTGCCAAGCAACAGTGTGCCGGACCATTGCAGCTTCCGCTAAACAATGTGGGTGTAATTGCTCTTGATTATCAAGGCGAAAAAGGATTGGCCACCACCATTGGTCACGCGCCAGTAGCTGCTTTGGTTGACGCTGAAGCCGGGTCGGTTCTATCTATTGCTGAATCGCTGACCAATTTGGTTTTTGCTCCGCTGGCCGATCAGCTGAAAGGTGTTTCGTTAAGCGCAAACTGGATGTGGCCGGCAAAAAATGAAGGCGAAAATGCGCGTATTTACAAGGCAGTGAAAGCTGCCAGCGATTTCGCCTGCGAACTGGGAATTAATATTCCGACTGGAAAAGACTCCATGTCGATGAGCCAAAAATATAAGGATGGCGTGGTCTTTTCACCCGGAACAGTTATTGTTTCCGCTTCGGCAGAAGTTTCGGATGTAAAAAAGGTAGTTGAACCAGTGCTGATCAACAATCCGGAAACCTTCATTTATCTGGTCGATTTCTCAGGAATGAAGCGTATTCTGGGCGGAAGTGCTTTCTCTCAGATCATAAATAAACTCGGCAACGAAGCTCCTTCGGTGGCTGATTCAAAATACTTTGCCGCAGCATTCAATGTCATTCAGGATTGCATCGAAGATCGGAATATTCTTGCCGGTCACGATATTTCTTCCGGAGGTTTGATTACCACACTTCTGGAAATGTGTTTTGCCGATAACTATTCCGGAATGAAACTCGATTTGAGCGGAATTGGAGAATACGACAGTGTGAAAATTCTATTCAGTGAAAACCCTGGAATAGTTGTTCAGGTAGCCGATGCAGCAGCTTTTGAAGCTAAACTGAATGCAGCAGGAGTTGGTTTCGTGCTGATTGGAAATCCTTCTGAAACCCGCGAATTTACTGTAACCAATGGTGCTGAAGATTTTAATTTCGATTTGAATTCGTTGCGAGAATTGTGGTTTAAATCATCCTATCTGCTCGACCGTAAACAATCCGGAGAAAAGCTGGCTCTTGAACGCTATCAGAATTACAAAAAAAATGAACTGAAATATGATTTCAAAGGGTTTTCCGGCAAAGCTTCTGATCTGGGAATCGATTTGAAACGCCGTCAGCCAAGCGGAATCAAGGCTGCCATCATTCGTGAAAAGGGCGTGAATGGCGACCGTGAAATGGCTTATATGATGTATCTGGCCGGGCTTGATGTCAAGGATGTTCACATGACCGATCTCATTGCCGGACGCGAAACACTTGAAGATGTGAACATGATTGTTTTTGTTGGCGGTTTCTCCAATTCGGACGTTTTAGGATCGGCGAAAGGATGGGCAGGTGCCTTCAAATACAACGAAACAGCCAAATTGGCTCTCGATAATTTTTATAAGCGTGAAGACACATTGAGCCTTGGTGTTTGCAACGGTTGTCAGTTGATGGTGGAGTTAGGTTTGGTTTATCCGGAACGCACAGAAAAACCAAAAATGCTGCATAATGAATCTCATAAATTTGAATCAGGCTTTGTTAATGTTGAAATTCTTCCTAACAAATCGGTGATGCTTGAATCGATGGTTGGAATGAAACTTGGAATTTGGGTTGCCCATGGTGAAGGAAAATTCAGCCTTCCGCAGGAAGAATCGGCTTACAAAATACCTATGAAATATTCGAACCCGGCATATCCAGGAAATCCAAATGGTTCCGAATATAACACTGCATCGCTATGTTCTGAAGACGGTCGTCACCTTGTAATGATGCCACATTTGGAAAGGGCATTTAAGCCCTGGCACTGGCCATATTATCCGATTGACCGCAAATTTGATGAAGTTGCTCCCTGGATGGAAGCATTTGTAAACGCCAGAAAATGGATCGAAAAGAAAATAAGATAAAAAAAGCCTCCCCTAAATCCCCTCCATGGGGAGGGGACTTAAGAATGCGCTGATGATAGGTACTGGATAAAAATGATTTCGAACTGATTGTCAGCAAAATAGTGAATAGTAAATCGTATAATTTTAAATAAAAACCGATGTTCGAATTCTTTCAATCACTTGCCGACTGGTACATGCAACACATGAACTATTATACCATTACCTTATTAATGGCCATTGAGAGTTCATTCGTTCCGCTTCCTTCTGAAATAGTTATTCCCCCTGCCATTTGGAAGGCAGCTTCCGGAGAATTAAATATATATCTGGTGGTATTGTTTGCAACTTTTGGTGCGATTTTAGGTGCCATGTTTAATTATTTGATGGCAAGATGGCTGGGTCGTGTAATTGTTTACAGTTTGGCTGAGTCTAAAGTTGGACGGTTGTTCCTATTGAATCGGGCTAAAGTTGAACATGCTGAGGCTTACTTTAACCGTCATGGCAAAAGTTCCACTTTTATCGGTCGGTTGATTCCAGGTGTCAGGCATTTAATTTCAATACCGGCCGGTCTTTCCAAAATGAATATCAAACAATTTGTACTTTATACGGCTATTGGTTCAGGAATATGGCACATCATTCTGGCTTCACTGAGTTATTATCTATACTCGCAGCAGGATTTACTCTTGAAATACATGCACGAACTCTCCTATATTCTCCTGGTATGCGGTGTATTGTTTGTTGTTTACCTGATCTGGAAGTACAAAAAGAAAAAAGAATAGGAATTATTGTTTTCTAAATATAATATCGAAGCATGTGCCTTCATTTTCTGCACTTGTCACATTGATTTTAGCTCCGTGTAATTCAATGATCTTGGCAACAATTGACAGGCCGATTCCAAATCCACTAATATATTTTACGTTGCGTCCCCTTCTGAAAGGCATGAAGATATTCCCGATTTCGTCGACTGGAATACCGATTCCGTGATCAATAATGTTCACAACAATCGATTCGCCCAGTGTTGAAATTTTGACTTCAACATCTAAATTCGAGAATTTGCAGGCATTGTCAATCAGATTTTTTAATGCTATTTCAAGAAGACCAGGGTTTCCTGAAATTAAAAGATCGTTTTCGTTTTCAGAATATTCAATTTTCGGCAAGATTTTTCTTCCCGGATATTTTGTTTTTAGTGATTGGATAGTGTTGAAAATCAGTTCGTCAATCCGGAAATCAGATTTCGAAATAATGTTGTCCCGATTTATTTGGGCCAGCTCCAACAGGCTATTGAGCAACAGGTTAAGTTTCCTGAGGTCGTTTATTAAACCTGAAATGTGGTTCACGTATTCTTCCGGTTGCCTTAGGTGACTTAAAATATAATCCGACTCAGCAATCATAATTGCTAATGGAGTTCTTAACTCATGTGAAGCATTCGAAACAAATTCGGTCTGACTTTTAAAAACCATTTCCAAATCCGAAAGCATTTGGTTAAACGTAATGGCCAATTGTTCAATTTCATCTTTTCGTTTGCCTTCATCCAATCTGCTGTTAAGCTTCGATGAATTAATTTCTTTTACTTTTGCGATAATTTTTGATATAGGCCGTATGGCTATTTTTGAAAAGAAATACGAGGCTGTTATTGAGAGCCATACGCTGAAAAGGATACTCCAGAACAAGATGGTTCGTAACTCCAGCAAGTTTTCAGCGCGTGAATTATCGTATGCCAGCACATAGATATGATAGACTTTCTTGTTTATAAAATGATTGTAACTGACTCCATCCTTTGCTCCGATTGAAAAATAATTTAGGGTTGAAGTAAAGGATTTTCCAAGTATAACTTTGTCGGTAAGAAAGTGTGTATTGTTTTTGTATATCAGGCGATTAGTCGAGTCGGTAAGCACAATTTCCTCCTCGATCAGTGAAATGGTAGTTTGATGTATTTTTTTTAGTAAGGTTGAGTCGATCCCTTCAACCGTAATCAGCATAATCGCAGTATTTTGTGCCCGGTCTAATAGCGTTTCCCTGAATTTTGAACGTTGACTGGTATATGAAAAATAATATACCAAAGTCGAAAAGAAAATCAGAATTCCAATTACTACGAAGGTGAATTGGAAGGATAGCCGGGTTTTAATGTTCATATTACAATTCTGTTTCGCTGCAATAAAAGCCAAACCCAAATTTAGTATGGATTATCTTAGGTTCAAAGTCTTTGTCAACTTTCTTCCTTAAGTAATTCACATACACATCAATAATATTTGTGCCTGTTTCAAAGTCCAAATCCCAAACCTTTTCAATGATAAACTCGCGCGATAAAAGCTTATTCTTATTTTGGAGAAAGGTTTCCATGAGGGAAAATTCTTTGGAAGTCAAATCAATTTTTTTGCCTGCACGGGTGGCTGTCTTGGTATCTAAATTCAGCTCAAAATCTGCAATCTGGAGCTTTCGTGACTCAGGAACGGCAACGTCTTTCCGCTTCAGAAAAACATTGATTCGTGCAAGTAATTCCCTGAAATCGAATGGCTTTAGTACGTAATCGTCAGCTCCTGCTTCAAATCCGATTAGTTTATTGTCAGGTGTTCCAAGGGCAGTAAGCATGATAATCGGAATTTTAGTATTCCTTTTCCTGATTTCCTTACACAGCTCGTATCCATTCATTAAAGGCAGATTAATGTCAAGAATAACCAGATCATAATCAGTCATTTCAATCATTCTCTTGCCAACATATCCGTCGTTTGCCACATCTGCCTTATACCCGGATTCCTGCAACTGTTTTTGCAGAATTTCTGCAAGGCGCAACTCGTCTTCAACTATTAATAGGTGTGTCTCCAAAATTATTTCGGTTTATATTCAGCAAAACTAAGATACAATCAGCAATAAATAACTATTCTAATGATTTTCTAATAATTTTCTAACGATCCTCTAACTGACATTTTGAGAATACAGCAGTAGGTTTGTAGAAGCCAAAATGTAATCTGTCCCGAAAGGGATTTCAAATTACAAAAGTATTGACGAGGCGCTGTTTTGATTGATCAGTTGTTGTACTTGTTTTGTTGTAAAAGGCATTTGTTTTCATTGAATAGCTCAATATTCAATTTTTTAGGGTTTTCTCTTTTAATCTGTAAGGAAAGTTGCAGACGTTTTTGAATTTTCAAAGATACCGTGGATTGCAATCCACGGTATCTTGATTTTATACCTACCGGTTGGCTCTGTTTTTTCTAATTTGGTGTTTGCTGAATATTGAAAACCATAAAAAAAAGCATTAATGCAAAAAATACCAAGATATAGAGACTTGTTTTCTGAAACCGGATTTTGAATAATTTCAGAATTAGGGATATTATGGTAAGTCCTGTAAATAAGACAACTCCTTTATAAAATGACAGAACTCTCAGTGCTTTCGGGACAGGATTTCCAACAACTATTTTTGGAACAGGTATCACATCATTCACCAAAATATAAATTGCAAAAATTCCGAGTAACAGGAAGATAACCTGACCACCCAGCATCATTTTCTCGCTCTTTTCAATGATTCCGTATAGAATCAAGGCAATACCAGCAAATAGTGTCCATTGTGAAATACCGGTGAGTCCCAGCAATGAGATTGAATTCATATTCTGAAATTTGTTAGGTAGCAAAAGTGTTAATTTTTAGTCAAACAAAAAACAGAACAACTGATCTTGTTTTTTAATGGTTATTTTTGAGCGAAAAAAAATAAAGAATGACCAACAAAAACCTGAATATAGATCCGAAAGCAAAGGGATTGATTTTTGACCTGGATGGAACGCTTGCAGACACCATGCCAATTCATTACATGGCCTGGAAAAATGCCGCTGCACGCTATGGTATCGACTTTTCTCCGGTACTGTTTATGGAACTGGCCGGAATACCGCTTTATCCGACGGTTGAAAAACTCAATCAGATTTTTGGAAAATCGGTTGATCCAAAGGAATTGGGGAATATCAAAGAGGCGGAATTCGAAAAAAATATGCATTTAACTCCTGAAATAAAAGTTGTCACCGACCTTGTCCGGGCAAATTTCGGAAAGATACCCATGGCTGTTGGTACCGGAGGATCGAGGCGTCTGTCTTTAAAAACGCTTGAAATCATAGGCTTGCGTAAATATTTTGATGTTTTGGTGACGAGTGAAGATGTTGCAAATTTCAAGCCTCATCCGGAGACATTTTTGAAATGCGCCGAACAGATGTGTGTGGCTCCAGCCGATTGTGAGGTGTTTGAAGATGGTGTTTTGGGAATGCAGGCAGCCCGCTCTGCCGGGATGATGGTGGTTGATGTTACTCAATTCTATGAAGTTACGATTGGAAAATAAACTCATGAAAAATATTTTTATATTACTTGTCACCGCTTTTCTTGTATTTAGTTCTTGTACCTCGACCAAAAGAGCGCTCAGGAACGAATACACTGTGGTATCCTACAACGTCGAAAACCTGTTTGATACGGTTGACGATCCAAAGATTCCGGACGAAGAATTCCTTCCGGAAAGTGAGAAAAACTGGACAATAGAACGTTATCAGAAAAAACTCGATGACATTGCCCGGGTAATCTCGGAAGTTAATCCTAAGGAATTGCCAGAGCTGGTTGGACTGGTTGAAATTGAAAATCAAACGGTACTCGAAGATTTGGTGAAAACCGCAAAACTCAACAATCAGTTTGGAATCATACATGAAGAAAGCCCTGATTATCGGGGTATTGATGTAGCTTTGATTTACCGTCGTGATGCTTTCACGGAAATAATGCATGAAGTTTTACCTGTAAATTTTCCTGATGATCCGAATTTTAAAACCCGCGATATTTTGCATGTGACCGGTAAAATCAGAAATAGAACAGTTCATGTTTTTGTGAATCACTGGCCATCTCGCATTGGTGGTGATGATAAAACTGAACCCAAGCGAGTGCTGGCTGCATCGGTTCTAAAAGCAAAAGTTGATCAGATTTTGGCTTTTGACCCGAAGTCACGCATCATCATCATGGGTGACATGAACGATGAACCTACCAATAAAAGCCTGAAGGAAACTCTTGCAGCCGGATCACCAGATTCGGGTACGAACTTGGTTAATCTTATGATTCCTGATAAAACAGCAGGATTGGGAACTTATTTTTACAGCGGTAGCTGGAACATGTTGGATAACCTGGTTGTTTCAAAAGGAATGATCAGCAGCAAACGGTTTCATATAGAAAACCAAAAAGGATATATTTTCAGTAACGACTGGATGATTTTCACCAATAAAAAAGGAGACAAGACGCCGAACCGCTCATATGTAGGTAATAAATATGTTGGTGGAGTCAGCGATCATTTTCCGGTGTATTTTAA
>JBAWZG010000170.1:0-10171 GCA_037143155.1 Bacteroidia bacterium | reverse complement strand
GGTTTCATAACATTACATTTTAAAAGCCTCCCCCGGCCCCTCCAAAGGAGGGGAGAAAGGAAAGCAGAATTATGTTTTATCTAAATCTCATTTTCAAATATCTTGTTTTTCAATTCTTTCACCCTTTGGGGGAATAAGAAGGGAGCTTAAAACAGCCTTTTCAAATGCCTTTCATGTATATTTTCTTCAACGCACTTTCCAATTAATTCCGCATGCTTTTTCAGAAGATCGGTATAAGTGGTTCCCATTTCAGAAGCAACCTTGTAACCGACATGAATCAACTGGCGAAGATTCGGGTTGTAATCCGGATGGTCGGGTATGTGGCGAAGTGTGTTGGCGAATTTTTCACTACTCCACGCTGAAACCTCTTCAACTGAAGGTAATTTCAAATCGTCAATGTCTATAACATCGGCATATGGAGCACATAATTCTTCTTTCCGGCCCAAAGCACTCGAATATATAAATTTGGCAGCAACCAATGCTTCACCACCTGCAAGGGCCAAACCAATAACTTCCTCGAGCCAGGTCGTACCTGCAGTTTTTACGTGCAGACCTTTATCGTATTTCCGAATGATTCCGGACATGATCGGATAAATTGTAAACTTATCGCTTCCCGAATGAACGCTTAGTTTCAACTCTTCCGGCAACCCGAATTCTTTTACAGCAAAATCAAGTACCAGAACATCTTCTTCAAACTCTCTGGCAAACTGATCAACATTTCCGGTATAGTCAACACCTTTGTTGAAGCGACCAGTAAATTTAGGCGCGATTGTTTGAACAGGAACGCCTTTGTCAGCGATCATTTTCAGGATAAAAAACAGTTCAACTGGTGTTTGCGGAGTTTCCACTTCATCCATAGAAACTTCGGTAATGAAGTTACCTTCACCTTTGGCAACTTTCAGGTAATTATATATTTCGCCGGCTTGTATCGCAGCAGCTAAAAACTGAGATGCAAGCTTTTCAAGCAAGTCTTCCGATACCGCTATCGTATGATCAATTCCGGGAATAGCAAGATTTCCGATATATTTTGAACATGAAGTAACAAATGCTTTCACCTCAGATTCGGGACTTTCTTTTCCGATAAAGGAAGCCACATCGAGCGTAAAAAAATCAGCAGTTTCAACAAAAGGTCCAACTGTTCCCAAATTAATATGGTCGGCATCCACAAAGTATTTTCCGGAAAAGCCCAAGGTTGCCACCGCCGCATCAGCTTCGACGCGCACGTCGGCCGGATGCGAATGCACATACATATGCTCACGGTTCGATTTGTTCCAAACCGGACTAATTTCCAATCCTTTCTGATTGGCTCTGACAATTGCCCTCAACTGCGCAACACCCTCATGTGAGAACCGGTCACCAATTCCCAGACTATATTTTCCTAATTTCATATAACATTGAATTTCTGATCAATAAACAATTAAGTGTTTTTCCGTGTACGGACACGAAAGTAGATACAAAAAGTTTATGCTGCAACAGAAACTGATTAAATATACTTAAAAATGTTATTAAATATATTTTCCGTGTTCGTACACGGAGATAGAATTAATTTATTTAGCTTTGTCCCTGAATTAAGTTTTACACCTAAATACTGAAATTATCAAAGCAGTTAACCGGTCACGAATCAAGGATATTGCACAAAAGGCAAACGTCTCAATTGGGACGGTTGACCGTGTCATTCACAATCGTGGTGAAGTATCAAAAACCACACGGGATCGGATACTTCAGATTATTGAAGAACTTGAATACCAGCCCAATCTTCTGGCCAGTACCTTGGCTTCGAAAAAGGTCTATTCATTTGCTTTGCTTATTCCTGAACCTGTTTCGGAGGAAGCCTACTGGAATAAACCCATGGTGGGAGTCCGGAAAGCATTTCAGGAAATTCACCAATATGGAGTCAACATTTCAATTCACCTTTTCAAACAGTCAGACTCTACAACCTTTCAAGCTGAAACTGCACACATTCTCATGGCTAATCCGGAAGGCGTGGTTCTTGCACCTTTCTTTTCGCGCGAATCAAAAGAGTTTGTCGCTGAACTGAAAAAGCGGGAAATCCCCTACGTTTTCATTGATTCAAACCTAAAAGACAGTGAAAAACTGAGTTACATCGGACAGGATTCTTTTCAATCAGGAATGTTGGCCGCCAGGTTGCTCGACTATTCCATTCCTGAAAATGCATCGATCCTGATTCTTCATTTTGCAAAGGAAATGGATAATTTGAACCATCTGGCTCAAAGGGAAAAGGGATTTTATGAGTATTTTAATGCTAAAAGTCCGGATTTTAAAAGAAACCTGACTACCATGGAAATTGCAGATCCAACGGAAATCGATTCGCAGGAAAAGATAAAGGCGCTTTTACTCACCAATCCTGATATCCGGGGAATTTTCGTAACCAATTCGCAGGTATATTATCTGGGCCGTTTGCTCGAAGATTCAGGTATGAAAGGACTGCGTGTAATTGGTCACGACCTGATTACCGAGAACATCAGTTTCCTCAAAAAAGGCATCGTCGATTTTTTGATTTGCCAAAGGCCTGAAGAACAAGGATATCGGGCGATTCTCACCTTATTTGAGCATCTGATTTTGAAGAAGGAAGTAAATATTGAAAACTATACCTCAATTGATATTATTACCAAAGAAAATCTGGATTATTATAAATAAATAAACGAAATGAAAATGAATCCGATCAGTTTTAACGACCTTCATGGGAAAGTATGTGTAATCACCGGTGGCGCAGGTGTTATTGGCTCAGCAATGGTAAAAGCTATGGCCTCTGTTGGAGTAAAAATTGCAATTGTCGATATCAGTTCCGAACGTGCAGAACAAATGGCTACAGAAATTTCAGCCGAATTTGGCAACGAGATAATTGGTGTTTTGGGCAATGTCCTCGACAAAGAATCGCTGATTAAAGCGAAGCAGGAAATCAATGAAAAACTGGGCGATATTGATCTGCTGATCAACGGCGCTGGAGGAAATCACCCCACAGCGACTACCAAAGTTGAACAAATGGATGAAACCAGTCTGGATCATTTGGAAGACACTTTTTATGGTCTCGAAATGGACGGCTTCGACAAAGTGTTCGCGCTGAATTTTAAAGGAACATTGCTCCCGTCGATGGTTTTTACAACCGATATGCTTAAAAACAAAAAAGGAGTAGTTCTGAACGTTTCATCCATGAATTCATACAAACCACTCACCAAAATCCCGGCTTACTCAGCGGCCAAAGCGTCGATTAACAACTTTACTGAATGGCTTTCTGTTCACCTGGCAAAAGTTGGAATCCGCGTCAATGCCATTGCTCCTGGCTTTTTCATTACCGATCAAAACCGTTTTCTGGTTTTGGATCAGGCCACCGGAGGGTTTTCCCCCCGTGGACAAAAAATTGTAAACAATACCCCGATGGGCAAATTTGGTGAACCTGAAGATTTACAGGGTGCTACCCTATTCCTGCTTTCCGATGTTTCATCGTTCATTACTGGTATCGTAATTCCTGTTGACGGCGGATACAGCGCGTTTGGAGGAGTTTAAACCAACAGCCTCCCCCAAACCCCCTCCACCAGAGGGGGCTTTAAAAAGCATAGTTTCAGAGACTATGCTTAAAATGAGAAAATATCGTGAACATGCACCGCCTAAAGTCTCCCCTTTGTGGGGGAGATTTAGAGGGGGCTTTAAATTTTTGAATATGGAATTAAAAAAAGACTGTAAATATTCCCTGTTGGTTCCAACCAGCATGGGTGTTCGCATCACGCCAGTTAACGGACAACCTGTTCACAGCAGCAACTTGTTCGAAATGCAGGCGACCAGCGCTGAAACCAATGTGGCCAGCATTTCCTCCTATCTCGGACTTCCAGTCAAGGTTTTAACTACTTTCGTAAAAGACAGTCCGATTGCACAATTCATTAAAAACAACCTGCGCAGCCGGAACATGGATTTTGAAGGGCCGGAGCTGGCACAGGGCGATCCATGGGGCTACCGTCATCAGTTCAACATTGCTGACAGCGGCTTTGGAACCCGCGGACCACGCGTACAAAACGACCGTGCCGGCGAAGTTGGACGCACCCTGAATGTGAAAGACTTTGATCTGGAACGTATCTTCGGGAAAGAAGGCGTGCAGATTGTGCATCTTTCAGGATTAATTGGCGCATTATCGCCCGAAACCAGTACCTTTTGCCTTGAAATTGCACGAGCCGCTAAAAAATACGGCACCCGCATTTCGTTTGACCTCAACTATCGTGCTTCGTTCTGGAAAGGGCGAGACCAGGAATTAAGAGATATTTTTACTGAAATTGCATCAGTTTCCGATATCTTAATTGGTAATGAAGAGGATTTCCAGCTTTGTCTGGGAATCGAAGGACCTGAAGCCGGTGGCAAAGGCATTGAAGCCGAAATTGACGGTTTCAAAGGAATGATTGGCCGGGTAAAAGCTGCTTTCCCGAATGCTTCAGTATTTGCAACTACCTTGCGTCAGGTGATCAGTGCCAACGAACACCTTTGGGGCGCTATAATGCTCGAAGGCGATGAATGGCAGGTAATTGAACCACGCAAAATCACCGTCCTCGACCGCATTGGTGGTGGCGACGGTTTTGTGGGTGGTTTGCTCTATGGAATCCTGAAAGGCTGGGAACCTGAAAAATGGCCGCAATTTGGCTGGGCAACCGGAGCATTGGCAACTACATTCCTAACCGACTATGCCCAACCGGCCGATGAAGAAATGGTTTGGAGCATATGGGGCGGAAATGCAAGAGTCAAAAGATAAAGAAGAAAGCCTCCCCCAACCCCCTCCGAAAGAGGGGGCTAAAAGAGGCATTTGAAAGAATGGAAGTTTGTTGATTAACGAAACAAATCCCTCCCCTTCGGGGAGGTTAGGAGGGGCTATTATGCTTTATTACGAAATAGGCTCAATCGACCATGAATTAACTGCCGAAGATCTGAAGAAAGGCTTATTTGAGGCTTTCGAAAAGATGGGGCCGCGCAGGAAAGTTCTGGCTATTCCCCCGGATTACACGCGTTTGCCAAGCCGTGCCGGTGAACTGACTGAGATGACCTGGCAATTTTATGGCGATGCTTTAACTGATGTTCTTCCGGCATTGGGAACGCATACACCAATGACTGATCGTCAGATTGCTCACATGTTTGGAACCATGCCTGCTTCATTAATACGTGAACACGACTGGCGGAATGATGTGGTGACCGTTGGAACTGTTTCTGCCGAATTCGTAAAGGAAGTTTCAGGTGGAGCGGTTGATTTTCCATGGCCTGCTCAGGTCAATAAATTATTGATTGAAGGAAACTTTGATTTGATTTTGTCGATCGGCCAGGTTGTTCCGCATGAAGTAGTTGGAATGGCTAATTACAACAAAAATATATTCGTCGGAACAGGCGGTGTGGAAGGAATAAATAAAAGTCATTTTGTGGGAGCAGCATACGGAATGGAGCGGATGATGGGTCATGCAGACACTCCGGTGCGTCGTATTTTCAACTATGCTTCGGAACATTTCACCAATCATATGCCGATTGTTTATTTACAAACGGTGGTTGGACTCGATAAAACCGACGGTAAAATAAAAACCCGTGGACTGTTTATTGGCGATGACTTTGAAGTTTTCGACAAGGCCGCAAAACTGGCTTTGCTGGTTAACTTTGAGATGCTTGAAAAACCGCTCAAAAAAGTAGTTGTTTATCTTGATCCAACCGAATTTAAAAGCACCTGGCTCGGAAATAAATCTATATACCGCACCCGAATGGCCATTGACGACGATGGCGAATTAATTGTTTTGGCTCCTGCTCTGAAAGAGTTCGGTGAAGACAAAGAAATCGACCGGCTAATCCGGAAATACGGTTACTTTGGTACTCCTGCAACGTTGAAATATTGTGAAGAAAACGAAGAATTACGAAACAACCTGAGTGCCGCAGCCCACCTCATTCATGGCTCTTCGGAAGGACGTTTCAACATCACTTATTGCCCCGGAAAAGGAAAGGAAAATCTGACTCAGGCTGAAATTGAAAGCGTAGGTTTCAAATACGCCGATATCGAGGAAGTCATAGCCAAATATGATCCGGCGAAATTGCGAGATGGTTATAACACCCTGGAAGATGGAGAAGAGATTTTCTATATCTCCAACCCGGCGTTGGGATTATGGGCGTTTAAAGATCGGTTTAAATACTGAAGGCCTCCCCCAACCCCTCCGAAGGAGGGGAGAAAGAGAGGAAGAAGTTAAAGTTTTGATATGAAAAAACTTGATACAAAAATGAGCTTTCCAGCCCCCCTCTCCTTTGGAGAGGGACGGGGAGAGGCTAATTGGGGAATAATTGGTTGTGGAGATGTAACGGAACTCAAGAGCGGTCCGGCATTTAGCAAGGTGGAGCATTCCAAACTTGTAGCAGTGATGCGCCGTAACGCAGCATTAGCCGAGGATTATGCGAAGCGGCATCAGGTTCCGAATTTCTATTCAGATGGCAGCAAACTAATCAACGATCCGGAAGTCAATGCGGTTTATATCGCTACTCCACCTGACACCCATGCCTCGTATGCGATTGAAGCCATGAAAGCCGGGAAGCCTGTTTACGTTGAGAAGCCTATGGCCAGAAACTATCAGGAATGTCAGGATATGATTCGTGTTTCGGAAGAAACCGGAATGCCTTTGTTTGTAGCCTATTACCGGAGAACTCTACCTGCCTTCTTGAAGGTAAAAGAGCTGGTTGATGACGGGATTATTGGAAAACCCTTAACGGTGAATATTCGTTTGCACAAAGCTTTTGGAGAAAATGACCAGTTTCCGGAAAAGCAAACCTGGCATACCAATCCCGAAATTGCAGGTGCAGGACATTTCTGCGATTTAGCTTCACACCAGTTCGATTTTCTCGATTTTGTATTTGGACCAATTAAAGAAGTCGCAGGAATAGCCAAGAATATCGCCGGATATTATTCTGCAGAAGATACGGTTTCAGCTGCTTTCGCTTTTAATTCAGGAGTCTCCGGAACCGGAAGCTGGTGTTTTGTTGTCGATAAAGGAGCTGAAGAAGACACCATTGAAATAACCGGTACCAAAGGAAAAATTGTGTTCCCAACCTTTGACCGGCGCGACGTGCAACTGATTACTGAAAAAGGAACCGTGAATTTCAGCTTTCAGAACCCGGAAAACATTTCGCACAACCTGATCAGGCAAGTGGTTCAGAATCTGCGTGGAGAAGGAGAATGTGTGAGCACCGGTTATTCGGCAGCTCGAACAAGCTGGGTTCTGGAAGAGATTGTAAAAAAGTATTATTCAGAACCACAATAGACACATAGAGCACATTAGAAAAAAACAATAATAATAAATCTATGTGTCCTATGTGGTTTAAATCTAAAATATGAAAATTGTAATAGACGATAAAATCCCCTACATCCGAGGTGCATTTGAAGGCGTGGCCGAGGTGATTTATCTGCCAGGTTCAAAAACGACTCCGGAAGTGGTGAAAGATGCCGATGTCCTTGTAACCCGAACCCGAACGAACTGCAACGAAAAATTGCTTGCTGGTTCTTCAGTGAAATTCATTGCAACAGCCACCATTGGTTACGATCACATCGACACCGACTACTGTGATGCTGCCGGAATTAAATGGACCAATGCACCGGGATGCAACAGCAAATCGGTAGAACAATACATTGCCTCAACCTTGATGGTTCTGGCCGAACGAAAAAATTTGCAACTGAACGGTTTGAGTATTGGAGTTGTCGGAGTGGGCAATGTGGGCAGTAAAGTCGTCAGAATCTGCAAACTATTTGGCATGAAAGTTCTGTTGAATGACCCGCCACGCGAACGTGCTGAAGGTTCTTCGGAGTTTGTCAGCCTGAAACAGGTGATGGACGAAGCTGACATTATTACGCTTCATGTTCCGCTGAATTTGAAAGGCGAAGATGCAACATTTCATTTGGGAGACGAAACTTTCTTTTCCGGATTGAAAAATAAGCCTATTCTGATCAACTCTTGCCGTGGTGAAGTTGTTGATACTTTGTCAGTGAAAAATGCGCTGAAAAGTGGTCAGATTTCCGGATTTATTTGCGATTGCTGGGAAAATGAACCGGATATTGATCTGGAATTGCTTACCTTGACAGAACTTGCAACTCCGCACATTGCAGGCTATTCGAAGGATGGAAAAGCAAAAGGAACCGAAATGAGCGTTCAGGCAATCAGCCAATTCTTTGGATTGGGTCTGGAAGATTGGCAGCCTTCAGGAGTGGAACTTCCGGAGAAACCTGTTTTTGAATTGGACGGAGCGGGATTGAACGAACAGCAAATCATTTCGAAAGCCGTTTTGCACACCTATGATATCCGAAATGACGATCAGAATTTCAGGAAAAACACAGCGCAATTTGAACAGTTACGCGGCGATTATCCAACAAGAAGGGAGTTTCCGGCGTTTACGATTATACCAATTAATGTGCCTAAGGAAACTTCGGCAGTATTGAAAAAATTGGGATTTCGAATTTGCTAAGTTGATTGAACCCCTTCAGTGTTCGGGTTCATATACTTACTTCAGTCCTCCGGTTTCACCGGAGGTTATTCAAATTAAAGTCCTTCGGACTTTTGCAAAAACAAACCCGGAACGGGTTAAATATTAATAACCGTAGGTGAAACCTACGGCACACAATACAAAAAGTACCACAACCCTGAAAGGGTTGAATATTGAAAGTAATTTGAATTTACAGCAATCAAAATATTAAACATTCAAAAACAAAATACAAAATGAAAAAATTAGCAGACATTGGATTAATCGGATTAGCCGTGATGGGCGAAAACCTGGTATTGAATATGGAAAGCAAAGGTTTTACCGTTGCTGTTTTTAACCGCACCACTGCACGTGTCGATGAGTTTATGGCAGGTCGCGGCGCTGGCAAAAAATTCATTGGTGCACATTCGATTGCCGAATTGTGCGCTTCGCTCGAACGTCCCCGCAAAGTGATGATGCTCGTGAAAGCCGGACAGCCGGTAGACGATTTCATCGAACTGATTATTCCTCACCTGGAACCAGGTGACATCATTATTGACGGTGGAAACTCTCATTTTCCTGACACCATTCGCCGGACCAAATACGTTGAAAGCAAAGGGTTGCTTTTCATTGGCACCGGTGTTTCGGGTGGTGAAGAAGGTGCTTTATTGGGACCATCCATGATGCCTGGCGGATCACCAGCAGCATGGCCTGCTGTGAAAGAGATATTCCAGGCTGTATCGGCTAAAGTCGAAGATGGTTCTCCTTGCTGCGACTGGGTTGGCGAAGGCGGTGCCGGCCATTTCGTAAAAATGGTTCACAACGGAATTGAGTATGGTGATATGCAGATCATCTGCGAAGCTTACCAACTAATGAAAGAAATGCTGGGTTTGAGCGCCGACGAAATGCATGATGTTTTCAAAAAATATAATGAAGGCGATCTGGATTCTTACCTTATCGAAATTACCCGCGATATTCTGGGCTTCAAAGATGAAGATGGCGAACCTATGGTTGAAAAAATCCTGGATACTGCCGGACAAAAAGGTACCGGAAAATGGACTGCGGTTTCTGCTCTTGACCTGGGGATTCCATTGACCTTGATTGGAGAATCGGTGTTTGCACGTTGCTTGTCGGCCCAAAAAGAAATGCGGGTTGAAGCGTCGAAAGTTCTCAGCGGACCGGTTGTTGATAAAACCATCGACAAAGTCCAGATGATTTCTGACCTGAAAGACGCATTATTCGGAGCCAAAATTATCTCGTATGCTCAGGGCTACAACCTGATGATGGAAGCTGCCAAAGAATACGGATGGAACCTTAATTACGGCGGAATTGCCCTGATGTGGCGCGGTGGATGCATCATTCGTTCAGTATTCTTAGCCGACATTAAAAAGGCTTTCGATATTAATCCAGACTTGCACAATCTGCTGCTTGCACCGCACTTCAAAGAAATCGTTGAAAAGGCACAGGCCGGATGGCGTCGTGTTTGCGCAACCGCCCTGACCAATGGAATTCCTGTTCCTGCACTGACTTCGGCACTTTGCTATTTCGACGGAATCCGCAGCGAACGTTTACCGGCCAACCTGTTGCAGGCTCAGCGCGACTATTTCGGCGCTCACACCTATGAACGAGTTGATAAACCACGCGGCGAATTCTTCCACACCAACTGGACCGGAAGAGGTGGCGACACCACTTCGAGAACTTACGT
>JBAWZG010000169.1:0-10295 GCA_037143155.1 Bacteroidia bacterium | reverse complement strand
ATTTATTGATACAGGAACAGGCACAAAAGCCTGTCTCATGAATTCACTAAAAGAAAAAAGCATTCTAAATTTTTCTTAACTCTTCATTTCTATTTAGCGAGAGCCCCGATTGGTGGGGACGCTATAACCAACTGAACTGCCTCAATTCTGAGTGTTGAATCAAATTCTCGTGATTTACTTCCGACTTCAGGCAAGAGTTCGACAAATAAAAAAGAGTTACAAGAAATAAATCTTATAACTCTTTCATATTAATGTAGCGAGAGGCGGGCATGATCCGCCGACCTCGCGATTATGAATCGCGCGCTCTAACCAGCTGAGCTACCTCGCCATTAATTTACTGAACTTGCATCAAATCGCCTTGTGGGGCTCTTTTTTGCGGTTGCAAATATAGTACTTTATTGATTCGATTTTTGCCAGCAGACAAAATTATTGAAAAAAAGGATTTTGTCCGCGATAAACGTTTCTTGTTGTCAGCTTGGAATGACTTCCCTGCCAATCAATTTTTAATTTTGGAAATGATTTTGCATCATTCTCAACAATTCACTGTTTTTTATGGGTTTCGAAATGTAATCGGTACAACCGGCTGCAATGGCCTTTTCCTGGTCACCTGAAAGTGCATAGGCTGTTTGAGCAATAATTACAACCTTTTCATTGAATCGTCTAATTTCACGGGTAGCTTCATATCCATCCATTTCGGGCATTTGAATATCCATCAGAATCAGATCAATGTCAGGATTTTCCCTGCAAGTTTCAACTGCTTCCAATCCGGTTCTTACTTTGAGAATTTCCTTTCCAAATTTCCGCACTACAATCGAAATCAGTGATGCCGATCCTTCATCATCTTCAGCGATCAAAATCTTCAGGTTTCTAATCTGTATTTCTTTATTGTGTTCCGAAATTTCAAGTCCGGACACTTCAACTTCTGCTTCTTCAATCTGGCATGGAAGAGTAAAATAGAAAATACTTCCGCCTGACTTGCCATCAGACAGGTTTCTTTCTTCACTTTCGACCCAGATCCGACCACCCAGCATACCGACATAGGCTTTGGTAATGGCTAATCCAAGTCCTGCTCCCTGAAGAGCCATTTTATCGCTGACATCTGCCTGAATAAAACGTTCAAAAATAGCTTCCTGCCTGTCTTTTGGGATTCCGATTCCGGTGTCTCTCACATAGAATTCCAGTTCGACAGGCTCACTGACCGCTGCGTTTGGTGAGCTTGTCGAACCACAACCAAATTCGATGGAGCCTTCTTTGGTATATTTAACTGCATTTTTAACCAGGTTGGTCAGGATAGCGTAAAGTTTTTCACGGTCGGTTCGGATCAGGACTTCCGAAGATGGCAGAAAATTCTTTAATGTCAATTTCAGTCCTTTAGTTTCGACTTCTGATTTAAAGAAATTATAAATAAACAAAAGTTGCTCGTTCACACTGGTTTCTGACAACGACACCTTCATCTGTCCTGATTCGATCTTTGAAATATCGACGATATCGTTAATGATATTTAGCATCCGCACACCACTTTTTTCGATAATTTCAATGTATTCCTGTTGTTGGTCGCTGGTCAGATTAGGTTCTTTTAATATTTCTGCAAATCCAAGGATTCCGTTCATTGGAGTCCGGATTTCGTGGCTCATATTGGCAAGAAAAGCCGATTTTAGCCGGGTATTTTCTTCTGCCTTTTCTTTGGCAGCTATCAGGTTCAGATTCTGATTGATATATTCCTGATTCAGATAAGCATATTCTTCATTCTGCTCCTGAAGTTCTTTCTCTATCAATTTCTGAATGGTAATGTCGCGTATGGTACCAACCATGCTGACTATACGATTGTTTTCATCCAGTTTAAGCCGGCCGATGCCATGTACCCATCGCTCTTCACGATCATTTTGTCTGACAATTTTATATTCCTTATCAAATTTACTCTTCTTTTTCAGCACTTCATGAATAAAGTAATCATTCATAATACCTTGCCATTCAGGATGAATAATGCCTACCCATGTTTTCACTGATTTTTCAAAATGCGGTTCGATCCCGAAAATTTCATTCAGAATATCCGAACTTGTCCAATTACCGGAAGCAATGTCAAGAGTATAAGTTCCGAGTCTGGCAATATGCTGTGTTTCATTCAAAAACATTTCGCTTTCCTGAAGGGCTTCTTCTGCTTGTTTTCTGGCAGTAATATCACGCACAGTTATAATATCAGCAGTGACTCCCTGATATTCAACTATTTTCCCCATACTTTCAAATAATATTTTTCTTCCTTTTCTGGTAATGCCGAAATACTCTGATACTTCCAAAATCGCTCCCTGAGCTACTTTGGTCAGATCTTCAATTGCTTTTGGAATGGATTCTTCACAAATAAAACGGAAGACATTTTCTCCAATTATTTCATCCTGATGTTCATATTCAAACGTTCGAATCAACGATTGATTAGCATACAGAATCTTGCCTTCAAAATCAATGATGAGTATTCCTTCAAAACTATTCTCAGCCACAGCGCGATATTTTTCTTCGCTTTCACGGAGTGCCTGTTCTGTATGTTTTTGATTCGTGATGTCGTGACCAATTCCAACCAAACCAATCACCTGGTTATCCTTATCACGTAAAGGCAGTTTAGATGAAACCAGCCAACGTTTCTGCTGGTTAATGTCAAAAACATATTCCTCCCGGTTTATTATCGGTATTCCTGTTTGAATTACAGTCCGGTCGTCATCCTGAAACCTTTGGGCTAATTCTTTTGGATAAATATCAAAATCATCCTTGCCCAATATCTCTGCTTCTGATTTTGCACCCATATACCGCAATTCTGTAGAGTTGGCCAATGTTTTTCGAAAAGATAAGTCTTTGGTATAGATAGAATCCGGGATATTATCAATGATAGTTCGCAGCAGTAAATGTTCATTTTGAAGTTTTTCTTCTGCCTCCTTACGCTTGGAAATATCACGAACGATTGAAAGCATGGCTGGTTTATTTTCAAACTGAATTGGCATTGCTTTTACTTCCACCTGAACTTCAGAGCCATCGGGACGCAAAAATATTTCTTCAGCAAGAGGTAAAACATTACCATGAGTCATCGCATGCTTGACCCGTTCAACGACCATTGTACGATAATCAGGATGAATAAACTGCATCACCGGTACTCCAAGTAATTCGGTTGAGCTGGTCACAGCCATCAAGCGAAGGCACTCATTGTTAACAAAAACGATCTTTCCATCTTCATAAATTGCGATGGCATCGGGCGAATTTTCTACCAACTCGTGGTATTTCAATTCAATTGACCTATAAGATTCTTCCGCCAGTTCACGTTCCATTACGCTCTTACTGTACGATGCCTTTAAACTGGCATTTTCTTGTTTCAATTCCTGCAACTCCTTCAAGAGTTCTTCAATTGTTCTGTTAGGATGGTTCATCCAGTGTGCTTTAATGTGAATATAAACCGTAGCGACAAATATATATTATATTTTCAGGAAGCTGTAAGAAAGTAGTTGTTAAAAGATTAATGTTTTCTCCGTAAAATCTACTAAACGGCAGAATCTTTTTTTATGAAATGCTCCCGATACGAAAGGTGAGTAATGAATTCAATGAGTTGATCCCCGAATAGATTAAAAAAAGGATTCTGTCTCTTTTGAAACAGAATCCTTAATATAGGCATTCGATAAATCGGCAAAACCTATTTCGATGGAATATTCTTGAGTGTTTCAATCAGAAAATCCCAGAATTTGCTGACCGATTCGATGTTAACTTTTTCATCCGGAGAGTGTGGAAAACGAATGGTTGGTCCAAGCGAAATCATATCCCAGTTCGGATAAGTTCCGCCCAAAATACCACATTCCAGACCGGCATGAATGGCTCGAATTTCAGGAATACGGCCAAATTTGTTCTCGTAAATCTTCAGCATCAGTTTCAGGATTGGCGATTCCATGTTCGGTTTCCATCCCGGATAACCACCGGCCAGTTTCACCTCAGCTCCGGCGAGTGTGAAAACCGAATCCATCCGCGAACCAAGCTGAGCTCTCGCAGAATCAACCGAACTGCGCATCAAACAGGCTATGCTGATTGTTTTTGCTTCGCTGTCGGATTTCACAATAGCCAAATTGGTAGAGGTTTCAACCAATCCTGCCATGGTGTCGCTCATGCGGATCACTCCGTTGGGGCATGCCACGATTGCATGGGTTAAGCTGATCTGTGTTTTTTCGTCTACCAGAGAAACGGGCATTTCAGTTTTTGAAAGTTCGATCTTAATCGTTGGTTCGGTAACCGAAAGTTCACGTTTGATTACATTGGTCATTCCGGCGACCAATCCGACCAGTTTATCAGCAGTTGCATAAGGAACCGTAACAATTCCGAATGTTTCGCGTGGAATGGCATTGCGCAGACTTCCGCCGTTTATAGACGACAAACGCATGCCACAAACTTTGTAGGCTTCTTTCAGTATGCGGAAGAAAATCTTGTTTGAATTTCCACGTCCAAGATGAATGTCGACTCCTGAATGGCCGCCTTTTAATCCGGTAACATTCAGTTTAAAGCCAATGGAATCGGCAGGAACCGGAACTTCTGTATAATTAAACTTCACATTGGCATCCTCGCCACCGGCGCAGCCAACATACAATTCACCTTCATCTTCCGAATCCATATTGATCAGGATACTTCCTTTCAACCAACCGGCTTCCAGTCCGATGGCTCCGTCCATTCCGGTTTCCTCGGTGGCTGTAAACAGACCTTCAACCGGTCCGTGAGCCAAATCTTTCGAAGCCAGAACGGCCATTGCAGCAGCAACACCAATTCCGTTGTCAGAACCAAGGGTTGTTCCATTTGCTCTCACCCATTCGCCATCAATTACTGTTTCGATCGGGTCCTTAGCAAAATCGTGATCTTTGTCGCTGTTTTTCTGCGGAACCATGTCCAGATGGCCCTGAAGAATCACTCCTTTGCATTTTTCCATCCCCGGAGTGGCAGGTTTACGGATGATTACATTCCCGGATTTGTCCTGTACTGTTTCCAATCCAAGGCCTTTACCAAAATCAACCAGGTACTTTCTGATCTGTTCTTCGTGATGTGAAGGACGCGGTATCCGCGTCAACTGGTAAAAATTCTCCCATAGTTCCACGGGATTTAGTTTTGAAATTTCGTTGTTCATATAGTAGTTTTAAAATAAAAATTCGAAGGAATATTCAGTTTCTAAAAGTACAATTAATCCACAAAGTTTGTTCCTGAATCAAAACAATAAAAAAACCTGCATCCAATTTAATGAATACAGGTTTTTTGAGATTTTAAGGAATGGCTAAATCAACCGTATTTTAGCTTTTGATATTTGGCTTCTCAAGCCCGTAACCCATTTTGCGGTCTTCAGCTTTTAAAAGAAAGGCAAATCCAATGGCAAGAAAACCAAAGAGGGAAAATATTAACATGGGAATCATGTAATTGTATTGTGTAAGAATTTGTTCCTTTCCATCAACCATCTTGGTAACTGTACCGGTGATGCAATATTTATCCAGAACAACCCCAATTAACAAGGGTACGCCCATAATGCCCCAGTTTTGTACCCAGAATGTCATAGAATAAGCTGTTCCAAGCTTGCTGTGTGGAATAATTTTAGCAATCGAAGGCCACATGGCCGAAGGCACCATGGAAAAGGCGACTCCTAAAACCAATACCAAACCGATTGCTACAGTGAAGTTATTTAATGAAGGTATCGAGAACAACAAATGAACACAAACCAGCAAAATAGAACCAAGGATCATGATAGTTGCACCTTTTCCTTTTTTATCGAACAAGCTGCCAAAAACCGGTGTCAGCAGCAAAGCGCTTAGCGGCAGTAAAGCAGGAATATATCCAGCATTCGCATCGGAAATATCAAATTTCTGGACAATCATGTTGGTGGCATATTTTATAAACGGGAACACAGCAGAATAGAACAAGACGCACAGAATTGTTATGTACCAGAACGCACGGTTTTTGCCGATTTCAACTATATCAGCAAACTTAAATTCTTCTTCCGCAGCAACACCGGCATCGGCTTCTTCCTGATCCAGTTTCCGATCCATGAACGTAAACAGGATAAACACCAGCATTCCAATTCCCAGTAAAAAGAGGGAAAGTACAACCGGAGCACTGATACTACCAGTTAATCGAATCAATGGAATGGGTGTGAACATGGCCAAAGCCGTTCCGATGCGACCTGTAGACGTGTTTAATCCGATAGCCAGTGCCATTTCTTTGCCCCGGAACCACCGAACTACCGCCTTGTTTGCAGCAATTCCAAACATTTCGCATCCCACGCCAAAAATGGCAAACCCAAACCCGGCCACTACTGCCGATTTTGCGGATGGAGCAATCATTTGCCATGAAAAAATTGTTAACTCATACATTCCCGAAACATGTCCGGAAATAGCCCAGTATTTAATGAATCCGCCAATCAACATGATTCCGATACCAAGTATTCCGGTGAACCGGACACCCATTTTATCGAGAATCATTCCACTGAAAACAAGCATCAGCAGAAACACGTTGAACCAACCGTAGCCGCTGGTAAAAAAACCATAATCGGAAGCTGTCCACGATAAACTGGCTTGTAAGCGTTCCTGCAATGGCGCCATGGCATCGGTAAGGTAATACATACACATCATAGTAAACGACACCAGTCCAAGCATTATCCAACGTGCTGATTTCGAGTCGCGAAGCGATTTTTTAATTTCCTGCATTTTTTTTGAGTAAGGTTGTTTTTATAGATTAGTTATTTTTGAGTTTCAGTAGCTTGATTTGTTTCCAAAACAGATTTGATTGCTCCGGTTGTTGGATAAAATTCCAGCCGGTAAGTTCCGTCAAGCAGGTCTTCGGGAACCGGCGCCGTTGTTCCGAACTGGGCAACAGACATCCGTGCTCCGGCCAATTGAGTGATGCCATCCAGAATTCGGATTTCAGCCATGCCCGGCATCCGGTAAAATAAACCACTTTTCCCGGCATTCGGATTTTCGGAAGTACTAAGCCCCAATTGTTTGGAAGCCAGATTTTCTGATTTATTTACTTCAATCACAATTGGACGGCCCGACAAATCAGATTTGGGTAAAACGCCGCGATCTTCACTAAACCGAAAAACCACTTCATTTTTTGACGATTTTTGTCCGGGAACGAAATCGAAACTAAATTCATAGGACTGAACAGATGATTTTCCAATGAACAAGGCAAGGTAGTTTTGTTCCATTTTGCCCAATTCCTGGGTCATTACTTCAAACGATTTTCCATCCGGAAGTGGTTCGTCATTCGCATTGGTTAGCAATGCAAAGCGTGAATTGCGAAGGTTGAAAATGGTTTCGGCAGCTTCAGAGGCTTTCTCATCCATATTTTTTGAAACCAACTTGAAACTTTTAGTTGAATCGGTGCGCGAATTAAAACTCCAGATCGAAAGATCGTCGAATTTAACCTGTTTTTCCAGGTTTTTAGTCAGGAAAGATTGGGTCTGAATTTCGGATTCAGCAGTTTTGACTCCGGTATTTATTCCGGCCAAAACGCCTGATTCGGTGAGGCTAATCAATTGTCCTGAAGAGCCCATGGCTTTATGAACCTGATCCGGGTCGGGCTCACTGAATACTCCAATTTTCATTTCATCCAGATTCCAGCGGTCGGCATCTGCTGAAGGAGCATTGTCGATTCCAAGCAATTTTTGTGCGTACATTTGAAAAGGACCGTGAACGTATCGTTCGCGTGTAGCTTTTACATGGATGCGTATTCCGGTCTGTGGCAAAGCATAAACCACTCCTTCCACCGGTTCAGGAATTGCTCCCGGAACATTTTTTTTCTTGTCATCTTTGCCTGATGCCAAAACAGCAAAGGCCAAAAATATCAGAACTATTGGGAATCTGAATGCTTTCATTGGTTTGAATTTTAATTGGTTTCTGTTTTTGAACCACATGGCACATAGGTCACATAGTTTCATGTGTTCTGTTTGACTGAGTGGTTTTCATTGTAATTAAAAACCCAAAAATAGCTAAATTATTATTCGAGCTGCAGAAAAGCTGATCCGAGGTGATTTATTATATCTCCGGCGATAAGTGCATGTTGCCCGAATTGAATTGCAGCAAGATCGCCAGCCAGCCCGTGTAGGAAAACACCAATCAATGCAGCATCTTCAGGCGTATAATTCTGAGCCAGCAAACCGAGAATTATTCCGGTAAGCACATCGCCGCTTCCTCCTGTGGCCATCCCTGGATTTCCGGTACTGTTGAAGAAAACACTGCCATCGGGAACCGTGATACAGGTATGAGCACCTTTACAAACCAGGATAATCTTGTATTTCATGGAGAACTGAACCTGCTTTTGCAGACGATCGAACGAATTGACTGATGGACCGAACATTCGTTCAAATTCTTTGGGATGAGGCGTCAGAATTGAATTTTCAGGAAGTCTGTCATACCATTCTTTATTTTCTGCCAAAATATTTAAGGCATCGGCATCAACGACCAACTTTTCAGGTCGAGCCAAAAGTAAATTCCGGAAAGCCTGCATCGTTTCCGGCATTTTGTCGAGTCCGGGACCAATTCCAATGGCATTATATGGCAATAGTTCAGGCAACTGCGAAAAAATATTTTCCGATGGATCGATGGATGTCATGGCTTCGGGAACCGAATTTTGAATAATCTGATATCCCATCTGTGGAATATGAGTAGTCAGTAGACCGACACCAGCCCGCAAGCAAGCTTTTGACGCCAGAACCGCAGCACCCATTTTTCCATAACTTCCGGCAATAAGCAAAGCGTGTCCAAAGTTGCCTTTGTGCGAAAATTTTTCGCGTTTCTTAATGATTCCTGAAATGAAAGTTTTAGTCAGCTCAAAATACTTACTTTCAGTTTTCAGAATGGCTTCAGGATGCAGGCCGATCGGCAGAACTTCCCAATCTCCAACTATTCCTGCATTTTCAGGAAAAAGAAAACTCAGTTTAGGAAACTGAAAAGTAAGGGTATGGCTGGCTTTGATTACTCCGGAAAGGTCGTTTTGAGTGTTGTCTTCACCGAAAAGTCCGCTTGGAATATCAATGGAAATTACAGTTGCTCCTGACTGATTAATTCTCCGAACAATTTCTTTCGCCAATCCATCCAGCGGTTTATTTAATCCTGAACCGAATAATCCATCAATAATAACTGCATCGACAGGAATGTCCGGAAATGAATCTATCGAATCAATTCTATTAATTGAAACCTTGCCTTGCTCTTCCAGCCGCTTCCAGTTCGCAGCCGGATCACCTTTCAATTCCCGGCCAAATGTTGAAAGACAGACTGTGCAATTAAAATTAACACCTGCCAAAATCCGGGCAACTGCCAGAGCATCGCCTCCATTGTTACCAGGTCCGGCAAAAATATAAACCGGATTTGTCTTACTGAGGTTCCGGACAAGCCAGTCAACTACTGTCCCCGAAGCCCGTTCCATCAGGTCAATAGAAGAAATTGGCTCAAGCAGCATAGTAAGCTGATCGATTTCTGCGATTTGTTTACATGAAAAAAGTTTCATCGCTTTTAGATTTTGAAGCCCCCTCCAAACCTCCCCCAAAAAGGGAGGCTAAAAAAAAGTCAGTACTTAATTTGCATCAATAATCATCTTCCTGTGTGTCAAATATCGTATTGACATGAATGTTTCATTGTTTTCTGATTTTTGTTAAAAGTACGTATTATCGGGAATTAAAAGAATAGCTATTCCATCCGCAATTTACCTCATTAAATTTTCATTTTTCGATATTTTTCATTTGCTAAATGAATATTATCCGATATTTCTCACTTTCAGGGTTTAGCAAACCTGATTTTCCTCCACTTGCACGGCTTAAAAACTTGTTTATATTTGTCAGTATTGCAAAACCTTAACAATACCAACCTTTTTCTAATTTTAAAATTTCTGAATATGTTTAAACAACACCCAAAGGGATTATTATCAGCGGCTCTGGCAAATATGGGAGAACGCTTTGGTTTTTATACCATGATGGCGATTCTGGTACTTTTTCTCCAGGCAAAATTTGGTCTGTCTGGCGTAAATGCCGGAATTATTTATTCCATATTTTACTTCTCCATTTACATCCTGGCATTTGTTGGAGGATTAATCGCCGACAAAACCAGAAATTACAAAGGCACTATTCTGACTGGATTAATATTGATGGCAGTTGGATATTTCCTTATTGCAATTCCTTCGCCAACACCTTCACCAAATAAAGTTCTTTTTCTGACTTTAACATGTATCGGATTGTTTGTAATCGCTTTTGGGAATGGTTTGTTTAAAGGGAATTTGCAGGCACTGGTCGGTCAGATGTATGACAGCCC
>JBAWZG010000168.1:0-10307 GCA_037143155.1 Bacteroidia bacterium | reverse complement strand
AAAAGAAACCCTCCGGATTTTTGATGTGACCGGGAAAATACTTAGGAACATTCAATTGCCTGATCAGGATTCACAGGTGGAAATGCGATTTCTTGTCAAAGGAATCTATCTGGTTGAAGTAATTACCAAAAAGGGGAAACAGACTGATAAAATCATTATAACCGACTGACAGAGTTTTTTATTCCTGAATTTTCACCAACTTGTAAACCTGAACAAAATAAACCAACCGAAATGAAGACTAAACCACTTGCCATTATTCTTGTATTCGTTTTCTTTCTCTATGGAAATCCAGCATTTTCGCAAACTTTGACCGTAAACACTTTGCCTATCAGAGGTTTTTGCATTGGGGCACCCAACTCTTCCGAAGTGGATACTTTTGTCAAATTCATAGCCGAAGAACTTGCACCGCGAAAAGTCAACACCCTCATCCTTCGGGTGGATTACAATTATCAGTTTGAAAGCCATCCTGAACTGCGCGATTCGTCATCGCTTTCGAAATCCGAGGTGAAAAAACTGGTAGATGTTTGCCGTAAAAATCAGATCCGGATCATCCCGCAGATCAATCTTCTGGGGCATCAGTCGTGGTCAACAAAAGTTACCAACCTGCTAAAAGTATATCCGCAATTCGATGAAACGCCTGGAGTGAAAATGCCGGAAAAATACGTGTGGCCCAATGATGACGGCTTATATTGCAAAAGCTATTGTCCGCTTCATCCGGAGGTACATCAGATCGTTTTCGATGTGGTAGATGAGATTTGTGACGCATTCGAAACCGATGCTTTCCACGCCGGAATGGACGAAATTTTCTATATCGGCGACGACAAATGTCCGCGCTGTTCGGGCCGCGATAAAGCGGAACTATTTGCCGGTGAAGTAAACCTGATCCGCAATCATCTGGCATTGAAAAACCGGCAGCTTTGGATTTGGGGCGACCGGCTGATTGATGGAAAAACGACCGGATTGGGCGAATGGGAAGCCAGTATGAACAATACCTATCGTGCGATTGACCTGATATCCAAAGATGTGATGATTTGCGACTGGCATTATGAGCGTCCGGATCAAACTGCCGTTTTTTTTGCCACCAAAGGTCTGAGCGTGGTAACCTGTCCCTGGAGAAATCCGGAAATTGCAATCCGGCAAACACAGGACATGTTTCGTTACCGGGCTTCAGTAACTCCTGAAATGAAGGACCATTTTCAGGGAATGGTGCAAACCATCTGGACCGGAGCCGGCCAGTTTATGGATGAATTCTACGGAAGAAAAACCGATGCCAAAGAAGGAAAGAACTCTCAGGTGAAAACTTTTAAATCGATGTTCAGTGAGATTGAAGCGCACAGCAAATAGTGCTGAATGTGAACTTGAAGATTTAGTGGAAATTGACAGGACCAGATTACAAATACTGAAGGCTGGAATGTTTCAATATTCCACTGACTTCCAGCTGATTATTGTATTTTATTTCGTAACTTTCATTGTCGTCAAAACTAAAGACAATGAAAACAAACTTACATCAATTAAATCGCCGGAATGTCCATCTGTTCCTTGCAGTTGCAGGTACATCCGGAATAGCTGGGCTGTTTCTTCCGTTCAGCTGGAACACCTCACCAATGAAGGCGGTGCTCGATGAGAATGTTTTTCAATTAGCTGTACCTTCATTCCTTTCCGTTTTCATAACTGCTGCCACCATACGTTGGATCATCTCAGTGTCATTTTCAAAAGCCGAGAAGGCTATCGCTTATTTTGTTGGTTTGGCGGCTGCGGGAGTGACACTCTCGATCTATTTCAAGGACGGTTGGTGGTCATACGATTTTCAAGGATGGTTGGCTTTCGCAACTCCAATAGTGGTGATGATTGCGGGCAGCTATCTTATGCTCATGAACTCGAAGATGCAGTTTTCAAAAAAAACCAATCCCCTGATTGCCATGCAGGTTCCATATCTTGCAAACTGCTTAATGTGTCTTGTCATGTTCCTGCCAAATAGTGCTGATTGGCTTTCTGGATATTGGCAGATCGGAGCATATTTCTGCCTGGCTGCTTCTATTGTTTATATGATTCAGATTGCTCTTTTCCTGACGCAAAAGGACGAAATATCAGGAAAGCCCATAACCTCAGTTCTTTAATCCGCTTCAGTTGTGGGCATACTGAGGTGACCAAAAATTGCTTGGCTGAACATCGGACTTCTGCAATTTGTCTTAACTTCGGCAGCATTTCATCAGAATTGAGTCTCATTTCTTTTTAAATGGCGCAACCTTTCATACGCTTAACACGTCTTGAAAATACTAATGTTCAAAAAAACTACAACTATGAAAAAATATTTACTTTTTGCGCTGATGTTATCAGGAATAATGTCAAACGCTCAAACAACAGGTTCCGGAGGCAATTGCAAAGCTCAGTTTAAACATCGGGTGAACGATATGCTGATGTCGCCTGTAGCTTCAACTGCCATCAATTTTGACGATCGTTCTGAAGGCAAGGTAACCGCCTGGTTCTGGGATTTTGGAGATGGATATAAAAGCGAGGAACAAAATCCAATGCATATATTTATTCACCCGGTTCCAAGTCCAACCACCAAATTCAGCCCATACCGTACAGTCGTCCTTACTGTATTAACTTCTGACACCTGTAAAAGTTCGTATTCCGAAATGATCAACATCATGGATGGAACAACCTACTCGGTTTTATCATGCAAGGCAGAGTTCAAGTATTACCAGGCTGGCTATGATGAATCGGTTGGCAAAGCTTCCTTTCAAATGACAAACCTTTCGGTAGGCGACACTTTGAGTTATTTCTGGCAATTCGAAAATGGAGAAACAAGTACAGAAAAGGACCCAATCGTTAAATTCGACATCAAGCCTGCAGAACATCAGGCAAGCCTGACTGTCACCGGAAAGAATAATTGCACCGATACATTCTATGAAATAATCAAGTTCACCGATCCGAATACGCCGGTAATTGATCCTATGTTTTGCAATACAGCATTCGGTTATTCTGTAAATTATTCAACTCCAACACTTTTGCCAGCTTTGGTTCTTGATTTTTACTTTAAATCAACTCCTGAAGCGACAGAATGGAATTGGGACTTTGGCGACGGAGAAACAAGTACCGAGAAGAATCCGACACATATTTTCAATTTCCCTGTCGGAAATGAAACGAATCCCGGTAGTGCTAATCCTTTCAGAAAAATAAGCCTGACTGTAAAAACGGGAAGAGCTTGCGATGCAAGTTATTCAGAGTACATTAACATTTACATGAATACCACTCCGGTTGATCCTCCGCTTGCATGTTCCGCCCGTTACAAATATTACAAAACTGCTTTGGATTCGCTTGCCGGCAAGGTTACATTCCAATTTAATAATTATTCCGAAGGCGATTCGCTGAGTTATTTCTGGTTCTTCGACAATGCAATAACCAACACCGAAAAGGAACCACTTGTAACATTCGATATCAAACAGCTTCCATTGAAGGTCAGCCTTACTGTTCAGGGGAAGAACAACTGCTCTGATCTGTTCACAGATCTGGTTACTTTGGATATTCCAATCATTTATCCACCAATTCACACGGATAGCACAAAATGTTTTACCGCATTTGGATATAAGGTAAATTACGACATAAAGACATTTGTTCCCGCATTGGTCCTTGATTTCTATGCAAAAGATCCTCCCGATGCCATTGCGTGGAACTGGGAATTTGGTGACGGAACAAGCAGTACGGATCGAAATCCATGGCATATGTACAATCTTCCTTTGGTTAAGGACAGCATATTAACTGATCCAAATCCTTACCGGAAAGTTTGTCTGACTGTAACCACGGCAACAGGTTGCATGTCTACATGGTGTGAAACCATCGACATTTACATGAACACGACTCCGCCTGTTGATCCTGGTAAACAGTGTCATGCCTGGTTTAAAGCTTATCGGCCAACCGACATGGTCAGTATTCCTGAAGTCATTCCATATCAGTTTATTGATGGTTCAGAAGGAAATGTAGTCAGCTGGTTCTGGCAGTTTGAAGACGGGACATCCAGTACGGAATCAGCACCATTGGTTAACTTTGATTTCATGAAAACAACTCAGAAAGTGAGTCTGACTATTCATACTGCCGACAGTTGCTCAAGTACATGGACTGATGTCATCTATATTTCGAATCAGGTTGACTCAGGCTATGTTTCAACTCCTGTAAATTATTACACCATGAAGGTTACCGGTAGTTTCCCGATTGAAATGTCATCGTGTGCCGGTACTGCGCATGCACAGGTTTTCCTGAATGATTCGCTGGTTACTGCCGATAATTACACCTGGTCAACCGGTGAACAAGGCCAGGATGTGAAAGGACTTTGTCCGACACAAACCTATAGTATAAAAGCCATTGCTTCTGACGGAACGTATGTTTCGAGCACTTTTGTCTTTAATTCCGATGGAACAGTTTCCGAAATTCCGACCTACTGGTATATTACCGGAGCGAGTAATAACTGGCAAATTCAATATGATCTGAATAAAAACAAAAACTTCACCATCGAATGGAGACTTTGCGACGGAACAATCGTTCAAAGCGACAGTATTCCGCTGGGTGCAATCAATTGCGGAAACGGGGAACCAAATATGATTATGAAAGATGCTGCAGGAAATGTGGTTTATACTGAAAATATTACGCTAAAAACACTGGCAACCCGGATTAAACCGATCCGGCAAATAAGTTCCCCGGTTAAACTTTTTCCGAATCCGGTTAACGACGTGCTGAATATTAAATACTCCGGAACCTCCCTGAACGAAATGAAGATTGAGATCTGTGACATTTCCGGAAAGAGTGTTTCGATCCAAAAGATTTCCGATATAGAATCCGGACAACAAATTGGCCTGAATGTAAGTTCTCTCCGGAAAGGGATTTACCTCTGCAAAATGACTTCCGGAAGCAAGTTTGTAGGACTTGAGAAATTCGTCAAATGATGCTGCAAATAAAACAATGAGAAATGCCCGGAGAATTTGAGTTTCTCCGGGCATTTTCTTTTCCTGAAAAAAGCGGTCTGTCCGATATTCTTAATTTCTAAATTCAACTTTTAAAGTGACCACTGCCCACTCCGGAAGTTTGGCCGGTTTCTTTATGACAAGTGCATCACCTTCCTGTTTCCAACTCAGTTTTTCGTCGCTACCGAGTATTTTCACCGAAGCAACTTTTTTGCTGTTCAGTTTTGAATTCTGTCCCAGCGATGCAATGCGGATATCAGCGGTCGGATTTTTCATGCAAAAAGCATACAGCGTTTCTCCTTTGATTGTGAAACGAATGTCGGTTGATTCATAAGGACGAACATCTTTCACGCCACCGAAAGTTCCTTTTTCCTGCTTATTCATCGCCGGACCTTCACCGTAGATTTTCCATGGACGAGTTCCATAGATGGCCTCGCCGTTTATCGGTGTCCATTGGGCAATTTCTTCCAGAATTTTCAACACATCCGGCTCCAGATCGCCTTCCGGAGTCTGAACCACATTCAGGAGCAGGTTCCCGTTTTTACTGACAATATCCACCAGCATTTGAATCACCTCTGTTCCGGTCATGTATTTCTGTCCGGTGCGGTAATACCAGTCACCAATCGAGGTGTCGGTTTGCCAGGGGAACGGGCTGATTGAATCCAATGCACCACGCTCCACATCCTGCACCCACATTCCCTTTGAAGGCTGTTTGCAGGTATAAACTGCTTCGAGTTTGCCGCCGTTTTTAGTCCTATCCGAATTGTAAAGGTGTGAGATCATCGTCCGTCCAACATCGCCGAAAGGCATTCCACTGTCAGAATATAACAAATCAGGATGGTATTGATCGATCAGTTCGGTGATCATGGATAGCCATTCTTTCTGATTTTCAGGATCTTTTGTGAGCCAGCCAGTGTCGTCAGCTGCTGCTTTTTTGTGATACAAATCGGCATATTGCTCGTCGTTTCCATCGTAAGGAACTCCGGCCATCGGTCCGGTTTTGTCGGCACCGCGGGCTGCCTGAAACCAGGTATAGCTGGCACCCAGGTGCTCGGAAACGCCAAAGCGCATTCCTTCTTTTTTGGCGGCTTTCTGCCAGAGACCAACCACATCCTTTTTCGGTCCCATTTTAGCAGCATTCCAACGGTGAAGTTTGGAGTTCCAGAGGAAGAAATTATCGTGGTGCGTTCCCATGCTCACAAAATATTTGGCGCCCACTTTTTTATAAAGTGTCATCAGTTTCTCCGGATCCCACCGTTCTGCTTTCCAAAGCGGAATAATGTCTTTATAACCGAATTTCGACGGATGCCCGTAATGTGCCACATGGTAAGTGTAATCCTCATCGGGTTTATCGCTGAAGGCATTTTTGCTCCAGTCCCAGCCTTGGTTTTGGTACATTTTCTTTGCGTACCAGTCGCCCTGACGCGGAACGGCCTGTGGTCCCCAGTGTGCCCAGATTCCAAATTTGGCATCGCGAAACCATTCAGGATATTTGTACTGTTTGAACGACTCGTCGGTCGGCTTGAACGGACCGGCTTCACTGGCTTTTGGTTGTGCACCTGCGGAAAACATGAACCCTGCTGCGAGGATCATCATTCCGATTTTCAAAAAAAATCTGTTTTTCATAGTTTCTAAAAATTAATTAATTGGTTCTATTTGAATTTGAATTTCCTTCGTACTTTTTTAGTTGTATATGTTCGCTATTTTCGACTAATCTCTGGTCTTCCGGCCTTCCAGTTCACTTTTTTGTTCGAGATAAACCAGGTTTTTCCGTTGTCGTTGTTTCCCTGAAAAAAGAGATAATCGTCGCCCTCAGGGTTGGCAAAAATATGTGGATGCCCCGATTCGCTTGAATTCCATTCTCCGGGTTTTCCATTAGGCAAAAAAGGTTGATCGGAGAGTCGAGTCCAATGGATGCCATCGCTGCTTTTTGCCACTCCGATTTGTTGCGGTGCATTGTTATAGCCTCCGGCATAAAACAGGTAAAGTTCTCCGTTCTTATTAACCACCGAAGCGGCTTCGATGCAATCGCGTTCCCAAAGCAATTCCGGTTTCAGCATAGGCCCATCCGTTGAGAGATTGGTCCAATCTCCGCGATTAAAATTGGTATTTCCCGGAGCAACGGCCACTCCCTGCATTTGAATTTTATATTCAGGGTCGCGAGTAGAATAGTATAGGTAGTATTTTCCTTTGAACGGAATCACCTCGGCATCAATGGCCCGTCCGCAATTCCAATTCCCATCAGGATGAAAAACAGGGTTGGTTTTGTTTCGGATAAAATGAATTCCGTCGCTTGACCAGGCGTGGCAAATCGCATCCTTGGTTCCATTGCCGTACGTTTGGTAAAAGAGATTGACTTTTCCGTCGATCACCAGCGCACAGGGAGCAGCAAACCCTTTGGATTCGTATGCCGCTTCAGGATCATTATTCACTTCGCCAATCCGCTTCCAGTTCCGGAGGTCGTGGCTTTCGGCGATTCCGACTCCCCAACCATGCGAGGTTCCATTCTTTTCGGTATAGCCCGGAACGGAATAATACATCAGGTATCGGCCCTCAAAACTGATCACATACGGATCTTTTGCAAAAGGACGCCCCAGTCGGGTGGTATCTCCAAACATCATGGTTGGCTTTTGTGCCTGAATCAATTCAGACCCCGAAAACAAAAAAATGATCAAAACAAAAATCCGTAGGTTCATCATATATATTTCTATTGCTTGATGATTTTTATTGTTTTCTGTTTTCCGCCGTCAGTAACTTTCAGTATGTAAACGCCTTGCGAAAGTTCAGACCCGATTTTTACGGAATTTGAATTCTGGACCTTTTCCTGATAAAGGATTTGTCCGGACAAATTGTAAATCGCAATCTGTGCTTCTCTGGGAAAATCTTTCAGGTTCAGCAAAGTCTCCTGATTGAATGGATTTGGATAAACCATTGGTTCACTTTCAGGCAATTTCTTCATTTCTGCGGAAGTTAACTGACCTTGCAACGTGATGGTTGTGATTGATTTAACCGGTAGTTTAATGGTTCCTCCGGAATAATTTCCTACTAACACACATTTTTCGGTGTCGGAAGTCCGGTATATTTTTCCTGAAGAAACGGCAAAAGCGGAAGAAGCAATGGAAATTGAATCTAAAGTGCTACCGGTATTGATTACCACAATGCTCATGCTTTGGCCCTCGGGACTCATAAAAGCTGATGGTTTGATAGTTGCCGAAGGATTTGAGGTGGTCACCCTGATCCAGCCGGGCTTGATAAAAGACGCGAACTGTTTGAATGCGTAAAACTTGGTTCCCGCCTTGAACCCGTTCGGATTGACCCAGGATCCGGAAGTCCAGGGATTTTCCAGATCCAGAAAATCGCTTCCCGGCCAAAACAAGTCCCAGACCAGATAGGCCGAAACATTTTCAACAACCAACGAACTCTGAATGATTTGCGACAATGTAAACCATTCTTTATCACTGTATTCGGTCTGCATTTTGGGTTTGTTGGGGTATGTGTTATTTAGTCCGGCAAAGTTGCCGAGCATAGTAGCCGGATCTACTCCAGTGTATAGATGATGTGCTACTGCATAGCATTTGCTCATGTCCATGTATTTGGTGTAATCCGACGGCTTACCCGACCAGGCATTTTCAATTCCCAGAACTTCTGGACCGATCATTTTAGGTGCGATTTTCAAATTTGCATTGTATTTGGCCAAGGTGTCATAAACAGCATTGAAAGCTTTTGCATAGGAGGCAATCTTCACATTTTTAGCCAGTTTTTTGTCGTATACCGTCTGTTCCTGTGGCATAAAAACACAGCCTTCGTATCCCGGTCCCCAGTTAGGCTCATTTTGGAGGCTGATATATTTTGCATCAATGCCATTAGTTTTGTAACTTAAAAGTGAATTGTACCACCATTTGGCAAAATCGCCATAGACAAAATTACCATTGGCATCGGTCGCCAGACTGGCCATGGTTTCGTCGTTAGCAGGTTTTCCATTGCTTTTGTATTTGCCCGGAGGAGACCACGACGAAATCATGATATCGAACGAACTGCGTTTTCTTCCTTCAACGACAATACTTTTTAAATCTGCAATACCTTGATTAAAAGCGCCTTCGTTGTAATAATTATTTTTTATACGGAAAATACTCAAACCCAAATCTTTAAACAAACAATCGTAGATCATGGAGCGTTTGGGATGTGCGACCAGCCAGTTTTCGTAATAAGCGATCGATCCGCCAAAACCATCGATGGTTTGTTTGGGCTGCGCTGTATTTATGGTCAGTTGCTTTTGAGCATTTACAGGTTGAACCAAAACGGCACCCAGCAATAACAGCAGGTAAAAGGGCATTTTTCTCATTGGTTAAATTTTTAAGCCCCCTCCAAACCTCCCCCGAAGGGTGAGCCTTAAAAAAAGCATGGTCTTCATTTTTTGTTTTATGATCATTCGTCAATCCATTTTGGTTCAATTAATGTTGAGCTGAATTGAATCACCTTCCTTTAGCGACAAGGGTTTGCTTAGTTTTGTCGGACTTCCGTTCAGCGAAAAATGAGCCAAATCGAGATTTCCGTGCAATAACTGAAGAGTTGCTTTCCCAGTTTCAACTTTACAGGTTCCCCAAGCCGATCCATTGCTCCAAAAGTAGGTTCCGGGAGTGGAGGTAAAGCTCATCGATTTCTCGACTCCTGAATACTGGAACCCACTCAAAGCCAGAACTGTTGCCCAGCTCGCCATGGCACGGGCATAGTGACGACCGCACTCAGGTTCATCGAATGGATTTCGCTTCATACCGTCGTAGCGGTCGCGGATGCTTTTGATGCAGCTCAGCCCGTCGGCGGTTTGGCCTTCGTAAAGCATTCCTGTGGCGGCTGTGTATTCGAAGCCGGTCATCGATTCAGCAAAATACGGGAAAGGAACTTTCAGTCGCCCATTTGGCCAACTTGCCATGATCAGTCCGCTTTCATTTCCCATCACATACGAGCGCATGTTGTTGAACAAAGGCGAAAAGTCGCTGACGTAATTGTACTTCATGATCGACTTCAGCGTGGTTTTGATGTTCTTTTCGCTGGCCAGATAACCCAGTCCGCAGATGTGTGCCATGTATTGCCCCACCAATTGATCAACCAGACAACCCTTTCCAAGCTGAAAATCAGGGTCCAAGAGATTGTTTGATCCCATCCCGGCTCTCAATCCGGGAGCAATATCTTTCTCCGATGCCGGAGGCGCAATCTTTTGGAAATAATATTCTCCGTTAAAAATATTTTCGTCGGTCCATTTGCTTCCTAAAAGGAACAAGTTGCGGCATTTCTTCTCAAAATCCTTGTCTTTCATGGCTTTGGCCATTTCTTCGGCAGCCCGCAAAGCGC
>JBAWZG010000167.1:0-10344 GCA_037143155.1 Bacteroidia bacterium | reverse complement strand
GAGCTGTTTCGCCGGGTTTCACGGCTTTGGTAATATCCACTTCGAAAGGTGTATTACCAATAAAATCGTAACCAACTAATTGCTGATTGACGAAAATTTCGGAACGGTAACGCGCGCTCTCGAAACGCAAAAGAATTTTTCCTGCTGTAGCTGGTTTGGGTATGGAAATGGAGCGAGACCACCAGGTTACGCCTATAATTGTATTTTTCGGTCCGGATATTTTTTGCAAATATTCTTCAGCCGTGCCCGGAACACTTACTTCCACCGCCTGGGGTGAATCAAGTGCCGACCAACCACCTGTTGGCAGATTAACCGGAAGCGTGGAAATATCTACCGGAGGCAAAAAAAACGGGTCGTTTTTCCACTGAGCCTCTTTATCCTGAATGAGTTTCCAACCTTTTCCCGAAAGATCTGTTTCGATACGGGGTTGAGCTGAAAGGTTGATAACAAGCAAAAACTGAACAAAAGCTACTAATTTTCTCATATAATTATCTCTTTACCAAAACTTTTTTATTCATTAAGACACTACCCTTTGTAATTTGAATAGAATACATTCCTTCACTCCACTTAGACACATCGAGTTGACAATTTTCTGAAATATTTTTTTGAATCCAAATCAGTTTCCCCAAACTATCAGTTACTGATAAGTTGGAATTTTCTGCATGGACTATTTTCAGGCTATTCGTAGCCGGATTCGGGGATAACTGAATCTTGTTTTCAAATCTTTCATCTAAGGCCGTGATATAAGTTGGCTTTGCACTAATCTCGTCCGATGCAGCGCTTTCAAGTGTAGAATTTGTTGCTGTGACCACATAATAATACAAGGTATTATTGGTCAGTCCGGTGTCAACAAATTTAGTACTGGTAGTAGTTCCAACAGTGGTATAAGGACCTCCTGCAACTGTTGCTCTTTTGATTTTATAACTTGTTGCACCTGAAACGGCATTCCATGACAAATTAACCTTTGCATTGACTGCCGAATCGACATTTAAATTTATTGGAATTAGTAACGAACCACTGAAAATATCTTCATATTTCAGGTATCCGGCTGTTTGGTCGTTGCTAATGTTACTGTTCACAATCACGATATTTCCGTAAGCAGGTATCGAAATGGAAGGAATGCTTGTATTTCCGGCTGCTATAGTGAGCGGATTAAGAGCATCGTTCCAGCTTTGTATGATTCGGGAACTTCCGAACGGACAAGTCATGGTACCGGAATATGAAATAGCTGAGCCGGTTGTGTTGTGAATCATCCGCACTTTCCGACCGGTTTCCTGAAACTCAAATCCCTCCAGACCGGTTGCTAAGGTAAGTCTTGCTGCGTTTGAGCTGTATGATTTGGTATTGTAGGTTACTTCGAAAAACGCATATCGTTTTGTTCCGGCCGGATAAGTAACTGCCGCATCATTACCACTTTGAGCATCATGAAGGGCAATCATCACCGAACCGAAATCAGTAGAAGTCGGAATGGTTGTACTGTAAATACCGTAATAGGTAGTATCAACTATTCCGGTGAAATCTTTGCCCAAAACTTTGATCCGCAGATTGTTGTATTCAAAAGTATTATTATTCACCATAACCAAAAGTGCTGCTTTACCATCGCCGGGTCTGGCCGTTCCACGGTAAGAAACCAATGCAATGCGCTGCGCCAGTCCGTAAAGAGTAGATGCTGCGCTGTTGGTTATTTCAGTCATCCCAATAACCCGGTCTGGTGTATAAACCCATTGTTGCGTGCTTTTCCAGCCCGTTGAATTGCTGAAATCTCGTTTGTAAATATTGTAACTTGAAGCCAACCCATATACTTCGCGCCCCTTGCTGAGGGAAGTCTTCATAGCAGGTCCGGTCATAAATCCCCACTTGTTTCCACGATTCCAGTCGTCTTCAAAACCTGCCGCATATTTTACCATGGGCGCTGCTCCATGAAAAGCAGCATTTATCGTTCCATCCGATTTGGTAATGGCAGCTCCGGCAAAAGTACTGATTCCGCACATCGTGGCATTAGGCGTTTCGCTGATTTCGGGCAACGGTGTACTTGGATCGCGGGTGGTTCCCACGGTAGTCCACAATCCGTAATGGGAGCGTGGTCCAAGCGTATTTCGGTCGTAAAGAATAAAATTGTCCGGCAAAGTTAAAGCCGTTATTCCCGATCTATAAATAAAAGCATAAATCAGGTTTTTGGATCCCTGACCCATGCTGTAATTGTATCCATCGCCGGTTAAATAACCCTCCATCAACGCCGAATTGCTCAGGAATTTAGTAACATATTGCGATTTCCAGGGAGGCGCAGTCGAATATTCATCGTAACCGTTTGGCATCTGACTTATCGGGCAGTAGTTTTTTAATGCAAACAGAAATTTTTTGGCTGCCGGCGAACCCGTAAACAAATAATACCAGGCAGTCATTTCCACCGTTATGCTGTGATATCCCATCGTTTCGTTGGAATAACTCACATAATGGGTACCACCATCGGGCAGGATATTTTTAAACAGACAGTTTTCAATTGCCCGCTTTCCTTTGTTTGCGACTGCTGTATCATTAAGACATAAACCTCCGAGAAAAACAGCAAAAACCCGCTTCATTTCCATATTCATTACCAGTGACCCAACAGAATTTGAAACGAAAATTCCCGGATAATTCGCAATCATATAGTTATTTTTGTTCTTTATACCGGTTTCCCAATAGGCTTTTTTATCAGCGGGAATTTTGTCCGGGGCATAGGTTTTAAGTGTCAGATAGGAGTAAGTTGCTTCTACTGCTCCCGGGAAATCACCCAAATCTGCTGTCTTTCCGATATACCATTTTGTAAACATGGAGTCGAGCAAAAGAACCATTCGGTCAAGAATGGCACTTTGTCCTTTGTATGGACTTGATGTGTGAAAATAAGCCAATGCAGCAGTCATCGTTTCGCCCGGGTCTTTTTGAAAACCATATAACCTGGTATCGCCCACTTTTACGCCATCGAAAGTGGTCGCAGCAAAGGGATTGGTTGCAGGTTCGGAAATAGAAGGTAAAAGATTCAGTGTTTGAGCATAACTACAAGATACAAAAAATAGCAAAATAAAAATAGATTTGAGTTTTAGTGATATTTTACACATAATATAGCAAATTAACTTCTGTGATTTTTAAGATTTTTAGGCTATTGAATTTTTAGAACTTTAAAATCCATTGGATCAATATTGATTTTTGACTTTAGTTTTTCGTTTGTTAAGATATCAACCATAGGTTGAAGTAGATGAATAGTTTTACTTTCATTCGAAAAATTAATGGCATATACATATTTTCCACTTGAGCTGACAACTTCTGTAACTTCCATTAATTCATTATCCGAAATTGCCAACGGCTCAATTTTTGCTGTTTTCAGTGCCTCTCTAAGTAGAATTGAACTTACTTTGTCTTCAACTACTGATCCAATATAAATAACATTACCCTTTCCGTACGTATTTTTAGCAACAACGCATTTCCCTTTCATAAACCGGCTATCATAATATGCCAAAGGACTGGCTGTAGTGAGTGAAAACACATCGTACCATAAACTGCAACTGTAAGTACTACTATCGTTGGCAAATTTTAGTCTGGCGCTTTCTAATCCAATCAGCGCATGTTGTTCTTCCATCTGAATGCCGGCAAGTTCTTCGATTGAATGATTCATAATACGTCCAAACGATTTTATGTCGTCATTTCGCAAACCGGTCATACAGGTAATAATAAGTGTGCAACCATTTCGGGCAGCTGTTTTGAGTCGTTCACAAACGCTTTCGTTTAACAATACCAATGACGGAATCACAATCAATTTATAGTTGGCAAAATTATCTTCCGACGAAATAATATCGGTGGTTACCGAAGCATTTCGCAGGGCACGGTAGTACTCAAAAACATGCCGCATATACCTGAAATCCATAGCAAAACGACCATCTTCAAATGCCCAGTCGCATTTAAAATCGCGAATAATCGCCGCCTGAGCAACAGGTAGTGTTTGGCCGGTTAGTTGTTTTATCTGCTGAGCTTCGGTGGCAATTTGCTGTGCTTCCATAAAGCGTCTGCGGGGAACATTGTCTTCGTCTAAGACACCCACCATCACATGTTCGTGACCGGCCGGAAAGGTTTTGAAGGGAAAAAACTTAATTCCCATCGCGCCCTGAGCCATTTCCTGAATCGACCACAGGCGTACCATACCGGGTTCAATGATTTTACGCTGATTGCCCGCCGTGCGTCCGATTTGTGCTTCGGTCACCCAAAATGGTGCTTGTTGTTTGGCTCCGCGAAGTTGCGAAAGCGCCAGCGAAACCATGTGAGGAGTAAACGTGAACGGGCCTTTGTTGCCGTATTCATTTTCCAGCGTCCAGCCATAAGGATAATTGTCGATGGACATAAAATCGCAGGTGCGGGACATTTTGTACAAATCGAGCAAGTACAGAAAACCGCTGGAGCAGATATTGTGTGACACCTTTATAGCAGGATCAACGATCATAATAGCATTTCGTTGCAGGTTGTAGAAATCGATGGCGCAGTCGGAGTTAAACTCCTGATAATTCTGAAAACACGAAGGATTATCACCTTTCCGGGGCAGGTAAACCTCGTCAAACGAGCGAACATTCTGACTCCAGAAAGCAAGATTCCAGGCTTTATTCAGATTATCGACCGTCTTGTATTTTGCCGCCAACCATTGCGAGAATTTTTTCTGACAGAAAGAACAATAACAATACGGTTCTTCGGCCATCAATTCATTATCAACCTGACAGGCAATTACATGGCTGTTTGCTTTAAATTCAGCTGCCAAGGCAGTGGCAATTTTCAGACAGTAATCGCGATAAACTGGATTATTCAGGCAGGCATGGCGACGTTTTCCGTAAGGTTTTCGTTCGCCGGAAGCACTAAGCTGCATTATTTCAGGATGTTTATCGTACATCCATTTGGGAATGGCAGCCGTGGGAGTCGCGAGAAAAGTCTTTATACCTGCTTTACTAAGTATATCCACCGCCGAATGCACCCACGAGAAATCATACAGACCTTCCTGCGGTTCCATTAAATCCCAGACTAAATCGCCTAAACGAGCCACATTAAAACCTGCCTGTTTCATCAACTCAGCATCTTTCTCTATTTGAGCCTTCGGCGAAGTATTCGGATAATAATCGGATCCGATATACATTGGCTGAGCAAGAACACTTATTGAAATACCTGCAAGTAAAATCGTAAAAACGAAGATTTTTCTGTGACTTCTCATTGAATATTTTTGATAAGTTTCCTTCAATCCTAATTTCTTTTCTTAAAGACTGATAAATCCCACGCATCCTGCCACGAAATAGTGAAACGATTTTTCTGAAACTGCATGGGCAACCACACATAACCACTGGCAATCAGGTTTTCAGGTCGCCAAACATCAAACATGGCTATAAAAGCATCTTTTTGCCCTTGCACTTGTAGAATAAAAGTGCTCTGTCCACCAAAAGTAAGTTGCGGACCTAAATGATTAGGAGGCGTAGCACCCACACAGGGATTTCCCAGGTTCTGCCACGGACCCCAGATTGAATTAGCCACCGCCGAGCGTGCTTCATTTGGATTCCAACCCGTGCAATTAGAGGATAGCATCCAGTATCGGCCGTCGTGTTTACAGATTGCCGGTGCTTCGTGCCAAAGATATTCAAAAATCCGCGTCCATTTACCGCTGTGTGATAAATAATCGTCGCTAAGTTCCGAGATATGCAAAGTGGCATTTTCCTCCGACGAAAAAATATGATACGCTTTCCCGTCATCATCCACAAAAAGCGTCATATCTTTTGCCATTTGCCCACCGGCAAAATCTCGCGTCATCAATGGCAATTTTGCCCTATCAGGATGTGGACTTCCAATAAACGAAGTGCCAATCAGCTTTTGTGCTTCGGGCAAACTTGCCTTCTGTTCTTCGGTTACATTGATTGGCCAATGACCCGCATCCGGACGTTCGGAATGAAGGTAGGTAAACGGACCGGTTGGTTGGTCTGAAAAAGCCACGCCGCTCCTACCCGACTTCCGAAGTTGGTTTTTCAGCTCCAAATGAAACCACATCACAAATTTTCGGCTCTTTTTATTGTAAATCACTTTGGGTCGCTCAATGATACAACCTTCAGAAATCTCAGAGCTTGGGTCTTCCGATGTCAGCAAGGCAGCTCCTTTATCTTTCCAGTTGTACAGATCGACAGACGAATAGCAATGAACGGCCATTTTACCCACGGTTTCGCCGGCAAGTTTATGCTCACCATACAGGTAATAAATGCCATTGTGAAATAAAACACCTGCGCCGTGAGCGTTCAAATGCACACCATTGTTATCCTGCCAGGGTTGGTCGGGAAGGAATTGAGTTCTTTCTTTTAAAGTGCTTTCCTGTGCAAAAAAGGTGGAAATATTCAATAACAGAATAACTAATATTTGTAATTTTTTCATGATTTCAGGAACTGTTTGTTTAATTTAGTTTTACTCGTTTAAGGATTAAAAATAAATCCGCTTGAAACACTCAGGTTTCGAACATCTTTCAGAGTGAAAAACCCAATTTTAAATTCAGGCTTTGAACAAAAAGTGGTTTTGGTTTTGTTATCAACAGTTGCCTTCAGTTCTTTCCAGTCGCGTTTTGTATTTGAACTATTCAGGTCGTTTGAATAATAAAACGAAGCCGACGAAACAGAAATATTGGTTTCAAATGGCGCAGAAAGAACTGAATCCTTAACCGCAATTTTTCCCACTTTCATTAGCGGAAAACCTTTGTTTAAAACACTTTCAAAGAAATATTTAATTTCTTCGGGAGCCCAACCATCTGAATGACTGTGTTTCATATCGGGAAAAATAGTAACGGTTCGTAGCTCAGGTTTTATCAACGAATAGGTTTTGTGATACGCATTCACATAAAACCAGGCGTCTTTATTCCCGTTTATGAATAAAAATGGTGACTTTGCATAAGCCAAATAGGATGAAGGGTCGAAGTATCTCAGCCATTTAATATTGTCGGTGGATGACATTTTTGCTAAATCACTCCGAAATACGCAATCGTTGTAAAAACCACAACCATAAACTGGTGCAGCGGCTTTAAATCGGCTGTCGAGCGAAGCTGCCAAACAGGTCAGATATCCTCCCCAACTGATACCGGTAACCACCGTTTTATCAGCATCCACTTCGGGGAAACTGAGCAAAAGGGAATGAGCCAAAATGACATCCGCCACGGCATGATAACTCCACATATTCCGTAAATCACCCTGCGCAATATCCTCAAATTTCTCTTTTTTATCCTGTGCGGGTCCATTACCATCAAACTTATCCTCGTTGCCGCCGGTGGCACTTAAATCCACTGCCAACGCTGCATAACCACCGGCTGCCCATTTTTCCACCCATTCTTTGAAGGCTTTGCCACCACCGCCATGCACCAAAATAACGCCGGGATATTTGTGATTTCCAGCAGATATGCCACGAATCAATGCAGGATTGGAATAATATGCAAAAATACGGGTAGGTTTGCCATTGTAAATCAGACCATCAAAAGCAAGTGAACGAACCGATTTTTTATTATCTAACCAGCTAAATGCCGGTGCTTCGCTCAATTTATTTAAATCCCAAAGTAAGCTGTCTATTTTAATTTCTGAAACATTATTTGAATGCTCCGATTGGGCTTTTGTCTGATTTACAGACAGAAACAAACAGATTAAAAAAATTACGGAACTGATTTTTTTCATGGTTTTAGTTCATCGGGTTTATTTCTTTTGTCCTTTCGGAATCCAAGCCGGTATTTTTGATACCATCAACGTTGGTTCTCCTTTTAATAATCCCAATGAAATCAGAAATTTATCTGCTTCGCGAATAGCGCTGACCACCACTTCTTCCGGTGCTTTCCAGTTGGCACAAACGAAAGCATGAGTTGTATTTGGTAGAAGAATCAGTTTACAGGAATTCCCTGCTTTTTTCATAGCTTCCGTAAATTGCAGCGATTGTTCGGGAAGAATGACTGTATCATCAGTTCCGTGCATAACCAGCGTGGGAGGCTGATTTTTATGAATGTTATAAAGTGGTGAGAGCTTTTTGGCTAATTCAGTCTGTTCTTTTGTTGGAATCTGACTTTCTGGAGTCGGTTTTTTGTCGAGTGCAGCGCCAGCAATAATCCTGTTGATAAAAACACTGGTGGTAAAATCGGACAAGGGATTATACAATACCATGGCATTGGGTTTGGCGCTTATCTTCAGATTGTCGGTCGGGTCATCAAATCCATCAATAGTTCCCAGACAGGAAGCTAAATGACCTCCGGCCGAATCGCCCATCACAACAATTTTATCGGGGTCAATGCCCAGCTCGGCTGCATGTTCGCGAATATAGCGAATGGTGGATTTGCAATCGGCCACACAATCGGCAACCGTTGTGCCATTTGCTTTCACCAGACGGTATTGAATGCAAAAACCCACAGCACCACGAAATGCAAAATAGCGGGCATGCAGGAAAAAACTTTCTGTGCTTCCACCCGTCCAGCCACCACCATGAATCCACACGACAGCTGTTCGTTTTTCTCCTAGTTTATAGTCGGTAGGTTTAAGATAGAAAATTTTTACTTCTTCGCTTCCGATAGTTTTAACCACTACATCCGTCATTTCAGGTCCACGCAGTAGTGAATCAGGAGAAATACTGTTTTGAACAGTCTCTGTAGAAACCAAAACGGTTTTGGCAGTCAATTCAATGCTGAAGGAGATGAAACACAACAACAGCATTATGAAAGCATTTCGGGAAGTACAGAATTTCCTCATAATTTGCTTTCTAATTATTTATCAACAGTTTAGCCTGTCTTTCTGATACTCCCTTCGTTATTTTCAAGATATAACAGGCTGATGGTAGGGTAGATACATTGATATCAATATCATTATTTTTACTTAGAAATTTCATTTTTTCCCTGCCGGATAAATCGGAAATTGTAATCGTCGAATCTGTAACATCCTTCAAGACAATTGTTTTCGATGCCGGATTAGGTGAAACAATCAATTCAGTTTTATCTGAACTCAAACCGGTAACATCCGTTGCCAGTAAACTCACATGGGTAAGACCATTTACCACACTAAAAGCCAGGTTCGAAGTCTGATCGCTCCAACTTACATTCAGGTTAGTTTTATCGGTATTCCAGCTTGTTGTGGGTAGTGATTCACCTGCAAGATGCGGAAATAAAAGTACTTTAAAATCAGGCGAAATACTTTTTGACTCACAAACCAGGCGGTAGTTTTTGTAACTTTTGCCATCGCCGGTTGTATACCAGGTGGTGTCAATTTTTGCCGGAACAGTTCCTGAAACATAGTCGTTCTGATTCAGCATCCTGACCAACAATTTTCGGTTTCCCGAACTTTCTTTCAGTACCACATCGTACATGCCGTTTCCTTTATCTGTGGATGATTCTATGACAACATCGGTGGCCAATTGCATGGTCCATTTGTAGGTGTGTGATTTTGTGTCTTTTTTTGCATCGTCTACAATAAGCAAAGCCGGATGAGTACCACGAATCATTGAAATGGTGCGATACACTTTTTCCATCACATTATATGGACGTTTGATTATGGTTTCGCGGTATCCGGTAGGCGAATTCCATGCCCCAAATTCATAAAACGGTATGGAGTAAAAATTTTCGGACGACTGGTTTACACGAAATGTGTTCAGGTTTTCATTCACTTTTGTCCACGCTTGTTTTCCTGCATCGACCTTTCCCAACAAAGGATTATCTTTCCCTGCTGCTAAAGCACTCCAACTCCACTCCCACGAATAAGCATAAGTGGCATCGCCTGTGGCTTGTGAGAATTTATCACTACCCGACCAGCTGAGTAGTTTTGCAGGCTGACGGAGTTTATTCCCTTCCAAATTGGTAATTATCATCGCCGAATCATCTACAAACAAACAGCTGTGAGCTTCCGACACATCGTAATAGGCACTTCCGGGAGCTGAACGCAGGGGAACCCAGATTCGTCCGTGGGAACTCAGCGTAAAACTATTCCGGTCGGCGTTAGTATGTCCACCCAGATTCTGACGCACATTGAATATAGTCTGCAGGGCATTTCTACTCCAGTCACTGCGAAAAATCACCTGTCCACGATCGGTTTCAAAAAAATCGAGGTTTTTCAAGGCAGATTGTGCTTTAGCGCTGAAATCGACTGCCGTCCAGTCAGTTATATAAGCCTGAAGCACTGCAAAATAATCGTGATAACTGGTCGTACAGGGATCCATTACACCACCGGCATAATCCGCCACTTCCTGATTGCTTACAATATTACCAACATAATTCCGCCACATAAAATCCACGCCATCATCATTGGGATAAGCCCATTTGAAGCCCACAGCATCAATAACCGAGAATTTATATTT
>JBAWZG010000166.1:0-10392 GCA_037143155.1 Bacteroidia bacterium | reverse complement strand
AACAACAGCTTCTGAAATTTCTTTATTATATTGTTTCCTGGTAATTCGTTTCGAATCCCCCTCAACATTTAACAGGCTTTTAGCAATCTCTAAAATCAACGCTTGTTGTTTGTTCGAGAGAAGTGGTAAGTAGCTGTCCAATTGTTTTTTAATTGCTGTCGAAGTCATTTGCTTACATTTTAATAGTTCAACAAATATAAAGTATTTCTCAGGATGAAAATTTCGTTTTTCGGTTAATTCTATACCAATTCAATTTCAACACATTACCTTAGAATGCATTCAGTTGTTCATATAAATCCTGAACAGGCAATCCCATCACATTAAAAAATGAGCCTTCGATGTGGTAAATTCCGATGTAGCCAATCCATTCCTGAATGCCATAGGCTCCGGCTTTGTCGTAAGGACGGTAGTTTTCGAGGTAATAATTGATTTCCTCATCGGAGAGTTCCTTGAACCAAACATCCGTTGAGGCATAAAACGATACCTTCTTCTCAGTAGAGAGCAAACAAACCCCGGTTAAAACCTGGTGCTTTTTGCCCGATAAATCGCGCAACATCCGAAACCCATCCTCATAATCTGCGGGTTTATTGAGCACTTTTCCATCGAGCCAAACAATGGTGTCAGCAGTTATTATAAGCTGGTTATCTTTCAGTTGCGGACGAAATGCCTCAGCTTTCAATTCAGCCAGATATACCGGTATTTCTGTCATTCCCAAACCTTCAGGAAAAACTTCCGGGATATCCATCGATTGAACGGTGAATTTCAATCCCAAATCGCGGAGTAATTCCTGACGGCGCGGCGATTTGGATGCCAGGATAATGGAAAAACCCAAGCCTCCCCCAACCCCTCCGAAGGAGGGGGGTTTTGACTGCGATTTATGATGTGAATTCATGAACAGAAAAATTTATTTAATCAAAATAGCACTTCATAAGTCTCCCCTTCGGGGAGATTTAGAGGGGCTTGGCTTCTTTTAATCCGCTTTTATCCACTTAATTTCCTGCCCGAACCATTTCTGTTGTGAGCGCATTACCTGTTCAATCACGTCGCGCACACAGCCTTCTCCGCCTTTTTTGTCTGAAATGTATTGCGAAATGGCTTTTATTTCAGGAACCGCATCCACCGGACAGGTTGAAATTCCAACTTCTTTCATGATTTGATAATCAACCAGATCGTCGCCCATATACAGAATTTCACCTTTGGCAATACCGGTTTTCAGGATAAAATCATCCAGACATTCGGTTTTGTTGAATGAATTCATATACAGATGTTCTACACCCAGTTTTTTGTAGCGAAGCCTGACCCGACTGGTATTTGCACCGGTAATAATTGCAACCTGAAATCCGCTCTCAATCGCACATCGGATGGCAAAACCATCCTTTACGTTGGAGGTTCGCACGGGATCGCCGCTTTCATCGAGGGGTGAATTATCCGAAGACAGAACTCCATCAACATCGAAAATGAGCGCCTGGATATTTTTTAATCTTTCTTTAAAGAAGGTCATGTTTTTGATTTTGGTGAAATTGAAATATACTTTCGGTCATCAGGCGGTAGATTTTCTGGAGATCAGGCTGGTCCTGAAGCATTTTTATGTGTTCATTGATGACGATTTGATCGTTCCGTTTGGCAGGACCTGTCTGGGCATCGGCCGGAGGAATGGATTCTATTTTTTCGGCCGTTTCGCGGATCAGCGGTTTTAATAAATCAAAGTTCAGTTTTTTATTCTGAAGCAGACTTTCTCCGATGGAATAGAAATGATTCACGAAATTGTTGGCAAACAGTGCGGCCAGATGCAAGGTCTTTCGATCGTCCGAATTGATTTGATGCACTGAACTGGAAAGTTTCGATGCCAATTCCTGAAGTTTCATCAGGTTGGCAGGATGATTCGCTTCGATACAGATTGGGATATCCAAGAAGTCGATTTTCCGGTTTTTTGAGAAGGTCTGTACAGGGTAAAAAACGCCGTAATTTATCGAGAATCCATCCAGAATATTCATGGGCACGCTTCCGGCAGTATGCACAATCATCCGGTTTTCGTCCAGCGAAAGGTTCTCCAGAACTTCCTGAATTGCCGAATCTTTTACAGCAATCACATACAAATCGGCTTCATGCAAAAGTGCCGACAAATCGTTGGTGTAAGCAGCCCCGGTTTTTTCAGCCAATTCCCTGGCAGAATCAAGATTCCGGCTGAAAATCTGCTTCACCTGTATCCCTTTTTCAGTCAGGGCCAAAGCTATCTGAGTCGCCAGATTTCCGGCACCGATAATTACTACATTTTCAATCATGGCTTTTTTATTACTTCGGAAAGGTATGAAAAATGGGGATTATGCAGACTCCCAGGAACAGAATAAAACCTGAAATAGGACTAAAAATTCTAAGTTGTCAAAATGAGAACCACCATGGTAATACAAAGCAACAGAAAAGTATAAAATGACAATGACGAAAACTTTTTATTCTCCTTTGAAAGTGCAATGACAGACAGAACTGTTAAAACGAGCCACAGAAGCAGGGCAGGAATGGTTAAAAATTCACGCACAAATCCCAAAACCGAATTGTCAATTTTGTAATAATACGTGGAGATCATTACTCCAAAATAGAGAGCAATTGCCAAACTTAAAATCATCACCAATTTATCGTTCTTTCCTCCCTTTTTTACGGATTTTCTTGTTGCCATTTATTCTCAATATTAGGGTAATAATTAGTATCAAAAATGATGAGCGGCTGATTTAAGGTCAACCGCTCACCAAACTTAAAAAAATATCTTGAATAAAATCAATTATCTGTTTTCGTAGCGTTTGTTTACTGTATCCCAATTAACTACGTTCCAGAAATTATCAACATATTCAGCACGTCGGTTCTGATAATTCAGGTAATAAGCGTGTTCCCAAACATCGATGCACAGGAGGGGAGTACCTTTCTTTTCGGCTACATCCATCAACGGATTATCCTGATTCAGGGTGTCGCTCACGAAAAGATTTCCATCGTTTCCGGCAACCAACCAGGCCCAACCGCTACCAAAATGTTTCTTGGCGGCGTTCGAAAATTCTTCCTTAAACTTATCCATAGAACCGAAGCTTTTGTCGATTGCTGCGGCAACAGCAGTTGAAGGACTGGTTTTAGCCGGAGATAAATTTTCCCAGAACAAGGAGTGGTTGTAAAATCCTCCGCCCATGTTCCTGACAGCCATACTCTGTTTGCTGATTCCGGCAAAAAGGGTTTTCATATCCAATTCTGCAGCTGGCGTATCTTTGATAGCCGCCATGAAATTGGTGTAATATGTTTTGTGGTGCTTGGTGTAGTGAATTTCCATTGTTTTCGCATCAATAGCCGGTTCCAGAGCGTTGAATGCGTATGGCAGTTCAGGAAATACACTGTCGGTTGCCTTTGGTGCAGGCAGATTACCGGTAATACCATTGGCCCATAATGGTGCGGAGGCCATTGTGGTTCCTACCAGGGCGATAAAATTTCTTCGTTTCATATTTTCTGAATTTAAAGTTTATGATTTCCGTTGCTATGGATTAATAAACAGTCAGTTTGCTGATTTGTTCAGCTACTCTTCAGAAGATAAAAACCCTAATTACCCAGTTCAAACATGTTGGCTAAGTCGCTTTTTGAATGGGTTTTAAAGGCAACCATCGATTCAGTTTTGGTGATTCCTTCCACTTTCGTTACTTTTTCGGTAATTAGTTCGGCCAGATCGTCGTTGTGCGGAAGACGAATTACGGCAACCAGATCGAATCGGCCGCTTACTGAATAAACATCGGTAATTCCGGGAAGACTCACCAGTTGTTCAGCAACAGAATTGATTTTTGTGCGTTCGGCGTTGATGAGGATAATAGCGTTGATCATGATTTTTCCTCCTAAAATTTATAATGATTTACTTTTTGTAGAAGTTCATTTGCTGAAGATAGTCCCATGTCCGGGTGGGCAGAAAATGCCGGATATCCTTGCCTGCTTTGATCGATTCGCGGATAAAAGTGGATGAAATTTCCATCAGCGGGGCGTTGGCAATCTGAACGCGGGGATATTTACCGGCACTCTCAGGATTGAATCCCGGCCGCGGATAAACGATCACATCATAGTTGGCCATCAGAACATCGGCGTTTTTCCATTTTTGAATATTCTCCAGGTTGTCGGTTCCCATCAGGATGAAAAACTGGTGGGTTGGATATTTTTCGCTCAGATAGGCCAGTGTGTCGATGGTGTAGGAAGGTTTGGGTAAATTAAATTCCACCTTCGAGGCACGAAACCGCAGATCGTCACCAATTGCCCGGTTGACCAGTTCCAGCCGCTGATAATCGTCGAGCAGAGTCTTTTTCTTTTTTAACGGATTCTGCGGACTCACCACAAACCACAGCTGATCAATATCCGTGTATTCGACCATGTAATTGGCGATGGCCATATGCCCGACATGGATGGGATTGAATGAGCCAAAATAGAGTCCGGTCTTGATCATGATTCTCTGTTATAAAACGTTCAAAACCTGCTCTTTAATTTTCTCTAAGCTGTCTTTCATCTGGACCACTATGCGCTGCAAGTTGCTTTCGTTGGCTTTTGAACCAAGCGTATTGATTTCGCGGCCGATCTCCTGAGCGATAAAACCAAGTTTGCGGCCTGAAGGCTCTTCTTCGGCCATGGTTTCGGTAAAATAACTGCAATGGTTGGTCAACCGGACTTTTTCCTCGTTGATGTCGAGTTTCTCCATGTAATAAATCAGCTCCTGTTCGAAACGGTTTTTGTCGATGCTTCCATTAAGCTGGAGTTCATTGAGACTGTCCATGATTTTAGCCTTGACATTTTCCATCCGCTGGTTTTCGAAAGGCTCAGCCTGTTTCAGTAAATCCAGAATGTTGGCGATATTGGCAACAATGTCAGCTTCAAGGGCCAGTCCTTCCTGATCGCGGAAGCGGTTGAGCTCTTCGAGTGTTTTGATCAGATTTTCGCGAACAACCAGCCATTCCGATTCATCGAGTTCTTCATAAGTCATTTTAACGGTGTCAGGTAACCGCATGATGCTGTGCATGATGTTTTCATTCACTTCCAACCCAAGTTCCTGGTGAACTTTCTTTAGCTGACGGTAATAATCCTTGATGATTGCAGTATTGATCTTCGATGTACTTTCGGAACCCAAATTGTCGAGATACAGTGCAAAATCAACTTTGCCCCGGGTAAGCATTTCCGACATCAGCCGGCGTATCTCAATATCTTTCTGCCTGTAAAGTGCAGGAATTCTCGTATTTATATCGAGTTGTTTGCTGTTGAGCGATTTGATTTCCAGCGTATATTTTTTATTTCCTAATTCAAATTCGGTCTTCCCGAATCCAGTCATTGATCTGATCATAAATCTTGGTTTTAGGCTCTAAAGATAAGGTAAAACTGGGAAGGAAGAAGTCATTGGTGATTAGAAAAATGGATAGAGGAAAAAGTAATTCGGAAAAAACGCTTTCCAAATGACTAATGACTTTTTCCTAATTTCAGGAAATAACGCCCGAACCGATCAATTCATCACCCTCATACCATGCTGCAAATTGTCCGGAGGTAATGCCGCGCTGCTCTTCGTCGAACAGAATGTACATTCCATCTTCGCGCTGAGATATGGTGGCTTTTTCGAGTGGCTGACGATAGCGAATCCGAAGATCAAACCTTCGGCTTTCGCCTGAATTCATGGCCAGATCGGGACGAATCCAATGAGTTTCATCCTTCGGAATGAACAGGCCCGGACGGTACAATCCCGGATGTTCAGTGCCTTCACCAACATATAAAATGTTGCGATTCACATCAGTTCCAATGACAAACAGCGGATCTAAATGACCACCAATATTCAGCCCTTTGCGCTGCCCGACCGTGTAATAATGAGCTCCCCGGTGTTCGCCTATTACTTCGCCGTTCCAGGGTTTATATGGAAATGCCGAACAAAGTTTCCGGAAATTCTCTTCGGTTTTTTCAATATTTTTTTTCTTCAGGATAAATTCTGCCGGAATTTCAATCACATTGCCGGTTTTGGGTTCGAGCTGCTGTTGAAGAAAGGTGGGCAAATCAACTTTTCCGACAAAGCAGATTCCCTGCGAATCTTTGCGCTCGGCTGATGGGAGTCCGGCCTGACGGGCAATTTCGCGTACTTCCGGTTTTTCCAGATGGCCAATCGGAAACATGGCTTTTGATAGCTGATACTGGTTGAGCTGACACAGAAAATAGCTCTGATCTTTGTTGTTATCTTTTCCGGCAAGAAGCTGGTGAATGATTTTACCAGCTTTTTCGAATTCTGATTTCCGGCAATAATGACCGGTTGCCACAAAATCGGCATTGTATTTCAGGCATTCGTCCAAAAAAATGTCAAATTTGATTTCGCGGTTGCAAAGCACATCCGGATTGGGCGTGCGGCCTTTGCTGTATTCGGCAAACATGTAATCGACCACCCGTTTTTTATAATCCAAACTGAGATCGACAATGTGAAACGGAATGTCGAGTTTTTTTGCCACCATTTCGGCAATCATGGCATCGTCTTCCCAGGTGCAGCGCGAAGTTATCGTTCCGGTTCGGTCGTGCCAGTTCACCATGAACAGTGCCACCACATCATGTCCCTGTTGCTTCAGCAAAAACGCTGCAACACTCGAATCAACACCTCCCGACAATCCTATAACAACACGACTCATATATCTATAGATAGAGACGCACGGCCGTGCATCTGTACAAAAACGTTCAATTTTTATTTGGATGCAAAAGTATCGAAAGAACCGAGGTTTTCCAAAAGAATGAAAAGTAATTCGGGAAGCTACTCGGGCTTGCAGCGTGCCAGCACGAAACTGGTGATCAACTTTGCGTCACTCACCGAAATCTTTGCTTTGACTTGCATCTTTGGCATCGCTTGTAGCCAAATACTTCTGGAATACCTTTCAGGTTGACGCAGAGAGTGGCAACTTCCACACGATTTGACATACATTTCACGGCCAATGAGAAGACTATCGACAGAGGTTCCGGCATGTCCGGCATCGGCACTGGTAGGCAGGTACAGTGCGGGACTGCACCCGAATAACAAAAACGCCAGGGAAACGACTATTCCGGTATGAAATTTAGAACGCATACGAAAAGATTAAACGTGTTTGAAGTCCGTCGTCGGATACTATGCTGCGGCTACCGGTTTTCAGGTCGGTCAATTGCGGCATGAAGGTGAGATTCACCCAAAAGCCTTGTCCTGAATAAGAAATGCCGGGACCAGCCTTCAACAATGATTTCTGAAGTTCACCCTCAGCCAAAACGTTTTCGTTCATCAATTCAATTCCGGCAAACCAGTTTTCATTGATCCGAAAAGAGAAACCGTAATTCAATTCCAGATTGAGTTCTTTTTCGGTCTCCGCTAAAATACGGTTCCCTTCCTGAGTAAACTTCTTTTCGAAACCAAGTTCCCCAACGAGGTTAAGTGCATGAATAAACCGCCCGGTCTGTTTATCCAGAATAAGTTTTCCTTCCAAATCAGCAGCTTCGGGAGCCAGTTTGTATTCGAGATAAAATGCCGAGCCCAGCCTGTCTGCTACCGGATCGCTCAGCTTTAGCTTCCATTCGTTCAAAAAACTATACGAACTGTTTGCAGTTAAAATATCCGTTCCGTTGCTTTTTGTGATACCTTGACTATATCCATAATTCAGGTAAAATGCGGTCTGCAACTTGCCACCAAGTCCGATTTCAAATTCAAGGCTGTGCTCAAATCCCCGGTAATATTCCTGACGACCGGTACCGAAAGTGGTCCAGACTTCCAGTTCTTTCTGACCTTTATTCAGTACATTACTTTGGTAGGTGTAAGTAAAAACACGGTCTTGCGCATTTGTACCAAGGGCCACAATCATTGCGGCTATAAATAGAGTTTTTTTCATCTGATGTTTTTTTCTTCGTTTAACTGAAGCAAAAGTACAGGAGGTACCATCATCAGACAATCCCTAAAAGTGGGGATTTATATCAGGTCGGCGGTATCGATGTCGTTCACATCAATGATCTTTTTCAGGATAGCATACATGGTCATTCCGGAAGCCGATTTGATACCGGTTTTTTCTGAAATGTTTTTGCGGTGCGAGATTACCGTGTGGGTGCTGACAAACAGCTGATCGGCAATTTCCTTGTTCGAAAAACCCTTGGTGATGAGTTGAAGGACTTCTGTTTCGCGTCGGGTGAGTTCTGTGTCTGTATCTCTGACCTGATTCACTGTAAAGGAATGGAGCGCTTCGTTGACTTTGTAGCAAATCAGTGAAGGCGAGTCAAAAAGGTTTACCGATGGACTTGAAGATACAGGATTCGGTTCAAAATTCAGGCAAAGAAACTGAGTATTGCTGGCACCCGGGAGGACCTGTCGGATTAAAGCAGTGCTTTTTTCAAGTTCTTCCGAATCGGCTATCACCAGAAAATGACCGGATAAACCAGGATAATCAATGATCTCGTCACCACGATGGAGCAAAATAACTTCACTTGCCAGACTTCCTTTCAGAATTTCTGACAGGCCTGTCAGAACCACATCCGACTGGCAAATTACCATAATTGATTTATCGGGGCTGCTATTCATGGCTTTGTAAAAGCTTTTCGAGCTGTTTTACCTTTGGAAGCAGAATGTGGTCTTCGATGCGTGAATGATTTTTCAGGTCCTTTTCAAAAAGGAAAAGATTCGATAAAAAGGCATTGCCCCAGTTTTGATCGTAATTTGGAGGAAGGTATTTGATGATAATATTTTTGAGGTCATCCATTTTATCGTCCATCGCCGAGTGTTCTTTTTCGAATCCTGAAATGGAATAATCCGGATATTTTTGCCTGAAATTTGGCCGGGTCATCGGATTTTCAATGACCGAATTCAGTTCAAGAATGTAAGGGAACATAACCCTTTCTTCAAAATTGATGTGAATAACAAACTCTTCCTTGAATTTTGCATAAAATTTACGGACCAGATCATTCTCGGCACTTTCGTCCGGATTGCCCGAAAGGAATAGTTCTATCAATCGGTCATTTTCAGGAATCAAAAAATCGATGTAATACTGATGGGTTTTTACTAAGTAATCGATCACCATCGAAACCGGAAAATCGAGCAGACGCTTTTCAGGGAAATAAGCTTCGTGATGAAAAACGTTGATGGTTTCAATAAAAAAAATGAGGTCAATCATTTTTTCTTCGCAGATGTTCCGAATGGTCCGATCACCAAAACCCAGTTTAATTCCCAAACGGTTAATTACCGGCAAAAGCGAATGATCTTTATGGATGACAGCCGCAAGCTTGTTGTTTTCGTTAAACAATTCCATATCCTGACTGAAAGGTTTGATGTTTCAGTAAAGACAACCATTGCAATGAAAGGTTCACTGGAAAAAAGGAAAACCCACTTGTGGTGAGGTTTTCCTTTTTGTCCTGAAATCATTGGACTCCGTTTAATTTCTTCCTATGCTTATAAATATCGGGGCGTTGCCCCTTTACTGTAGCAGATAGTTGAACATTTAGCCGGAAGTCTGAAAGACTGCTGCGGAGTCTTTCAGATCAATTTGTGTTCAAGAAATTACATCAATAATTTTTCCTATAAGTCGTTGGTAAGCTTCTTCTTTCAAATGCGAAACCTTTCCTTTAATTAATTCCTCTTCCAAAACAAACAGTTTATGGATACGAACATAACTTGTTAAAGGTAATTTGACCGTCAAGTCATTCTCGTTTAAGAGAAAACTTAAACCATCTGAAACTGATTTTGAAGTAATCTGAGCAATTAAAACATGACCGGTTTTGTGCACCAAATTATTCGACAACACCAACGCAGGCCGAAGTTTGTACCTTAGATTATCGGTAAAAGGAACAGGAACAATTACAATATCTCCTTTTTGACAAGTCATGATACTTAAATGTTCTGCTTCAATAAATTATCCCAACGTTCGTCTTCCGGACTATCCCATTCTTTTAATAAACTGCTTTCTGATAAAGTGACAAAAATCTCATCCGAGTCCCTGACAAGTTTTACATTTTCAACTTGGCCAAGGCTTCGGAGTAAATGAGTCAAAAAAACGATTTCTTTTTTACTTTTCGGTGTTACGATTAGCTTATCCATAACGATGCCATTTTTAGCAAATATACAAAACAAGTACAATTTATTACAACCCTGTCTGGAATAGTTCGTTATGGTCTTCTGCTCCAGAAAGATCTTTTTGGTTTCGGTTCGGTCTGGGCTGATGGGTGATTATTTGGCCTGACCTCCCGGTTGCCTGATGTTTCCCTGACAGCCTGTCCATTGTGTTCACGGCGGATAGGTTTCCGTACTTCCTTTGCAGGTGCTTTAACCGGAGTAAAATCGGTCATTGCATAAGGATGATCATTAATTACCGGAATTGATTGTGCAATCAAACGTTGGATATCACGCAGGAAGGCGATTTCGGTATTGTCGCAAAA